>SKMY01000115.1 GCA_007120815.1 Syntrophomonadaceae bacterium
CCGGCAGCTCGAAGGCCCCTGTCACCGGAAAGATCCCCGGCGTATAAGAGGGACAGGTGGAGCCCAGGTCGGCAGCGCCGTCGGCCACGCCTTCATATATTTCCGTGGGCCCTAAAAGAACGCCTTGCGGGTGCCAGGCAAAATCAATGGTATGAGGTGTTTCCGCTTCGACCCTTTCTTTTATTTCTCTAGCCCAGGCTTTGTGTCCTTCTTCTACCTGGAAATCTTCCGAAGGCCAAAAGGTGGCAAAGTTTAGCTCCCAGTGCTGTCCGTCTGCTGAGCCGTTGTCCGCGGCCGGCGCGTCACCGGGTGAGCATCCGGCAAAGGCCAGCGCGGCAGCCATCCCCAGTACAAAGAGGGTAACCAATTTTCTTTTCATATTTAGAAACCTCCGTTTTCTATGGTTTACTTTTCTTTTCTTGTATCCCATTTTCCTGCCCTGATTAAAACGCTTTACTGTTTCCTGAGTATTCCGAAATTAGCAGCCATATTTCGATGCCACCATCTGGGGAGAGGCCTCTCGTCAAGGTCATACATTATTCATACCGTTATTCCTTTATTCAGACCCCTTCCCTTGCCTTACTTATGCCGCTCCCCTACACCTCTTCACCCTTGATAAGCGGTTCTGAAGTATCACCACCTCGCTCTCGCTAATAGTTTTTGGTTTAATACATGAAGATACATTGCCCCTCTTACTTTTCGCCCTGTTTTTCGTTATTCGTTATAGTGATAGCCGTCAAAGAACGCCTTCTTGTTTATATCAAGCAGCCCGGGGGGCAGGCTGTCTTCAAGGGCCCGCTCCCATTCCGCTGCGGGATAGTCTAAAAAGGAGGCCAGGATGCCCACAAGAACCATGTTAACCACCCGGGGGTTCTCCCGGGCCACGGTTTCCACCAGGGCATTGACGGCAACGGTGCGTGCCGTGTGGTTGCGAATCCGTTCGATGGTTTCTTTGGGGTATTCCTGGAGGCCGGTGAGGACCGGGAGAGGTTCTAACTTCTGCCGGTTGACAATGACCGTGCCTGTCGGGGCCAGGTAATCCAGCCAGCGCAGGGCTTCCAGCTGCTCAAAGGCCAAAAGAAAATCCACTTCTCCTTTTTCCGCCAGGGGGGAGTACACCTTGGGTCCCAGGCGGACATGGGTGACCACGCTTCCCCCGCGCTGGGCCATACCGTGAGTTTCACTCAGCTTCACATCCAGGCCCTGCTGCAGAGCAACGGTGGAAATGATTTTTCCGGCCAGGATGGTGCCCTGTCCGCCTACGCCAGCAATGAAAATATCGACTTTATCGTTTTTTTGCATGTGAATTCCGCCTTCCTTTCTATATACCTTTGTTTGGCCTGTCTTATCGGGTAATGGCCTCGTACCGGCAGAGCTGGAAGCAGAGACCGCAGCCATTGCAAAGGTTGGGATCGATGAATACCGTTGCAGCTTCCTCGTTTTCCTGGAGGCTCATGGCCGGGCAGCCCGGCCGCAGGCAGGCTTTACATCCGGTGCAGTTTTCCTCGTTTACCCCAAAGGGCTTTTCTTTTTTCTGGGCCAGGGCGCAGGGGCAGCGGGCAATGACTACCGAAGGCTCCGGGGCGTCCAGTTCGGCCTGAACAATCTCTTTTAACCGGTCCAGTTCCAGGGGGTTAACCGTTATCACCCGCTTGACTCCCAGGGAACGGACCAGGTCTTCCATGTCAACGGCATGGGTTTCGGCCCCCCGTAGGGTTTTACCTGTTCCCGGATGTTCCTGGTGCCCTGTCATGGCCGTGGTGCGGTTGTCGGCGATGACAACAGTGGTTTTGCCCCGGTTGTAGACCACGTCCATCAGGGGTGTTATGCCGGAGTGGAAAAAGGTGGAATCCCCGATGACCGCCACGGTGGTTTTCCAGGCGTCGGGATGGGCTTTTTCCATTCCCAGGGCGGCACCGATGCTGGCCCCCATGCACAGGCAGGAGTCCATGGAATCCAGGGGCGGCAGCGCCCCCAGGGTGTAGCATCCGATATCCCCGGTAACCGCCAGCTTCAGGCGTTTCAGGGTGAAGAAGAGAGCGCGGTGAGAACACCCGGGGCACAGGATAGGCGGCCTGGCCGGCAGGGGGTCCTCCGTGCTGCCAGATGGTTCCGGCTTTTTGGTTTCATCGGTGCTTACGGGCTTTACTGCTCCAATTTTTTCTGCAATCAGTCCGGGGCCCAGTTCTCCCAGGGGTGAAAACAGCTCTTTGCCTTTAACCGCCAGCCCCATGGCTTTGATCTGGTTTTCAAAGAAGGGTTCCAGTTCTTCTACCACAAAAAGCTCACCGACCTCAGCGGCAAACTGCCGTATCAGCTTTTCCGGGAGGGGGTAGCTAAAACCCAGCTTGAGTATGGACGCCTCAGGCAGGGCTTCTTTTACATACTGGTACGTGACGCCAGAGGTGACCACGCCGATCGCCTTGTTTCCCCACTCGATTCGGTTTAGGGGGGTGGTTTCGGCGTACGCTTTCAATTGAGCCAGGCGTTTTTCCACCAGGGGATGGCGCAGGCGGGCGTAGCCCGGCAGCATGACGTATTTTTCCTTGCTCTTGATGTAGTCTTTTACGGCTGTGGGCTTTTCTTCCCCCAGTTGGACCACGGTCCTGGAATGAGAAATCCGGGTGGTGGTTCGCAGGATAACCGGGGTGTCGAAGGCTTCGCTGATATCCAGGGCTGCGGCAACGAAATCTTTGCATTCCTGGCTGTCCGACGGTTCCAGCATGGGGATTTTGGCAAACTGGGCGTACAAGCGGTTGTCCTGTTCATTTTGTGAGCTGTGCATCCCCGGGTCATCGGCGGATATCAAAACCAACCCCCCGTTAATCCCGGTGTATGACAGGGTCATCAAGGGGTCGGCAGCCACGTTAACACCCACGTGTTTCATGGCCACTAAGGTCCGGGCGCCCCCCATGGCAGCGCCGAAGCCCACTTCCAGGGCCACTTTTTCGTTGGGCGACCAGCCGCAGTCTATGGTTTCATACCGGTTGATATTTTCCAGGATCTCGGTGCTGGGGGTGCCGGGATAGGCCGTGGCCACCCGAACCCCACTTTCAAAGGCTCCTCGAGCTATCGCTTCGTTTCCTGACAAAATCGCTTTCATACCCCTTTTCACGTCCTTTGCATGTAAATTTATAGCTAGATGCGCGATGTTGGCGCTGAATTGTTTTTCACAATTTCCACGATACGCTGGGCTTTTCCTGTTGTGCGCTCCAGGGACTTGGGCTCCATGAGGCGCACTTTGAGGGTGACGGAGAGCACGGCTTTCAGGCGGCCGGATATTTTTGCTTCAATCTTTTCCAGGTCACTAAACCGATCGGTGAATCCTTCTTCCGTTAGTTCCACATGGACTTCCAGGTCTTTGATGTAATCTTTTTCACGGTGGACCAGCAGAATATAGTGGGGGGAGACTTCTTCCACCTGGGCCAGCACATCTTCCACCTGGGAAGGGAAGACGTTGACCCCCTTGACAATCAACATGTCATCGGTTCGGCCGGTAATGTAGCTCATGCGACGGATGGAACGGCCGCAGGGACACG
Organism: Syntrophomonadaceae bacterium; assembly: GCA_007120815.1. Next base: position 3,540 of record SKMY01000115.1, read on the forward strand.
GTTGCGGAATGATGGAGGTGATATCCCGGGTGCGGTAGCGAATCACCGGGACCCCTTCCTTGGACAGGGTGGTAAAGACCATCTCTCCTTCGTGCCCCGGGGGAAGGGGGTGCAATGTGTAGGGGTCGATAATTTCAGGGTAGAAATGATCCTCGCAGATGTGCATGCCTTCAAGGGCATCGCACTCCCCGGAAACCCCCGGGCCCACGATTTCAGTCAGGCCGTAATTGAGCGTGGCTTTCAACCCCCAGCGGCTCTCGATAGCGTGGCGCAGGTTGTCCGGGCAGGGTTCGCCGCCGAAAAGCCCCAGGCGAAGGCCGAAATCCTTGGGGGAAAATCCCATGTCCTCGGCGGCTTCCGCCATGTAAAGGGCGAAGGAAGGAGTGCTGACCAGCACATTGGTTTTGAAGTCCTGCATCAGCATGAGCTGGCGCTCCGTATTTCCGCTGGAAAAGGGCACCACCGTGGCACCGAGCTTTTCCACGCCGTAATGCAAGCCGAAACCCCCGGTAAAAAGTCCGTAGCCGAAGGAAATCTGCACGATATCTTCATCGCGAACCCCGGCCATGTAGCAGACGCGGGCTACCTGTTCTCGCCAGTTTTCCAGGTCTTTTTGTGTGTAGCCCATGACTACCGGCCGGCCCGTGGTGCCCGAGGAGGCATGGATGCGCACCACGTCTTTCATGGGAACGGCAAAGAGCCCGTACGGGTAATTGTTGCGCATATCTTCCTTTGTGGTAAAGGGAAGGAGCTGAATATCCTCCAGGTCCTTAATATCCCCGGGTCGGACCCCTGCGGCTTCCAGTTTTTTACGGTAGAACGGAACCTTTTTGTAGGCGTACTCTACCGTTTCAATTAAGCGCGAAAGCTGAAGGGCTTGCAATTCATCCCTGGAGGCATAGTCTTTTTGCTGCCACAACGTTAATCACTCCCACAAGGTTTTTATTTTCCAGGAAGCAAGAGAACCGTCCCCGTGCTTCCTTATACAGGTCACCAAAAAACAATAATGACAGTATACCATCCACGCCGGAAGCGGTAAACAGGCGAAAATGGCTGCCATTATTTGGGATCAACCAGCTGTTTTTTGGCTTACATCCATTACATACAAATAAGTGCAGTGACATACCGTACTACCGTCCTTCCGTCCTACAATAGCCTCTCCGGCAGCGCGCGCCGGGAATGGCAAAGCTAATTTATAAAAAAAGTGACAAACCTGGGTGCTGCACTCCAGTGGGCCAGACTGCAGTTCCTACCGTAATACCAGAGGAAGCATGGGGGAAGCATGGGGAAGCATGGGGACGGTTCTCTTGCTTCCTTTTCCCGCAATGAAGCATGGGGACGGTTCTCTTGCTTCCTTTTCCCCGACATCAGTTCATTACGGTTTTTATTTTCGTTTGCCAGTATCAGCTCCGGTTGCTCTTTGCGAAGCGCCGGGCTTAAGTGTAATTATTCGCCCGAAGTAAACGTCAAGGCCTTAATTTCCTAAGGAAGCAAGAGAACCGTCCCCATGCTTCCAATGCTTCATCTGACCTTCTCGTCCACACGATTACAGGTTGTAAATAGCTGGCCCGTCAATGATCTTAACCTGGTTTGTTTTAAGGATTTCCATGGCTTTTTCGCTGTCTTCCACCCGCATCAGAATGAGGGCGTCTTGCTCCGGTTTCTCTACAAAGGAGTAGAGGTATTCGATATTGATTTTTTCTTCTTCCAGGTATTCCAGGACCCGAGCTAAACCGCCGGGTGTATCGGGGACTTCCACGGCGATAACCTCTGTTGCGCTGGCCATGAACCCTTCTTTTTTAAGCACATCCAGGGCTTCATCGGGTTTATCCACGATCAGGCGAAGAATGCCGAAGTCGGAGGTGTCGGCGATGGTCAAGGCCCGGATATTGATCTGGTTTTTGCCGAGCACCTGGGTTACTTTTACCAGGCGTCCACACTTGTTTTCCAGGAAAATGGAGATCTGCTTTACCAAGGCTCGTGCGCTCCTTTCTCATTGAGGAAGCATGGGGACGGTTCTCCTGCTTCCTTCCCCTTACTTCCCTTTAGTAATCTTACGTATCATATTTTAAATGCTATATCAATTTCAATGTTTGTTGATTTTATATTTAATTTATTTCAACCAGGGAAGCAAGAGAACCGTCCCCATGCTTCCCCGTGCTTCCTTCTCTTTCCCGGTGCTTCTTCTACAGTTTTCGTTTATCGATGACCCGCTGGGCCTTGCCTTCGCTTCGGGTGATGGTTTTGGGTTCCACCAGCCGTACCTTGGCCGATACGCCCAGCACGTTGTCGATTTCACTGTAAATGATTTGTTCCAGGCTTTCCAGGCCGCGGACCTGGTCTGAAAACATTTTCTCCGACACTTCCACCCACAATTCCAGGGTGTCCAGGGAACCGTGGCGGTCGACGATGATCTGGTAATGGGGTTCGGTTTCTCCGATATCCAACAGGATGCTTTCAATTTGGGAGGGGAAGACGTTGACACCCCTGATAATCAGCATATCGTCGCTGCGCCCGCTTACCTTTTTCATGCGGGCGTGGGTCCGGCCGCAGCTGCAGGTGACACGGTCCAGGGAAGTAATATCCCGGGTGCGGTAGCGGA
>SKMY01000025.1 GCA_007120815.1 Syntrophomonadaceae bacterium
AGGTTTCCCGGCCAATCCCCGTGGGAATCAGCTTCATGAATTCCTGGTAAGCAGAAGCGGAGCCTTTCATCATCTCTTGATACATGCTGCCGAAAGGCAGGCTCCAGTCCTTCATGCCATAGGCCTCAAAGGGTTTCCCCGGCTGAAAAGACTGCATGGCGTCTTTCCAGAAATCGAACATCTTTTGCTGCATCTTCCACCAATCCTGCCAGGCATCCTGGCCCTGGGGGCTAAACATCTCCGCCATTTTATCCGGTTGGAAGGGAGCAAAGGACTTCCCCCACACATCGAACATATTTTTCTGGGTCTCCATCCAACCTTGGGATGAACCCATCTTTTCCATGGACTCCTTCCACAGTTTCAACATCTGTTCCTGGGTATCCCACCAGCTTTTCATCGGGTTGTTGTCTTTTTCACTCAAGGCAATACTGCCTCCTTCTTGTTAAAATAAATGGGTGTTTAAAGCTTTTCTTTACATTTTCATGGCTTTCGCCTGGCCGTCTACAACGAGTTTCCCCTCCTGGTTGACCACCGTCGTTTTCAGCGTTAAAATCCGTTTGTCTTCTCTTTTTTCCACAACCTCCGCTTCTGCTGTTAAGGTGTCACCGATGTAAACCGGTGCGGTAAACTTCACCTCCTGAGACAAGTAAATGGTGTTTGCTCCTGGCAAGTCCGTGCCGATCACTGTGGATATCAGCGACGCCGAAAGCATGCCGTGGGCGATACGCTTCTTAAAGCGGCCCTTTTTGGCGAACTCTTCGTTCACATGGACGGGGTTAAAATCCCCGGTGATTCCCGCAAAGCCATAAATATCGGCCTCGCTGATGGTTTTGGTAAAACTTGCCTTGTCGCCGACCTGGATTTGTTCAAAGGGGCGATCATTGACCATAATAATTCCCTCCTGATTATATGAGTTTATTACACATCTAGAACTAAAACTAAAAAAATAAGCAAGCGCCTGCCAACTGTTCTGGCTCAATGACGTAATGAGGCGCTTAGATTAACAATGATATCCATGGTAAAATGGTATAGAAATGGGTTTTATAAGGGTCGTGCTGCAGTTTTGAGGAAGAAAAAAGTAGAATGTGTAACGAATTCAGAATAAGGCGTCTTTGTCACATGTACATCACGCGGATTATTTTACCACGGCGCAAAACGGGTGTCAACATAAATTTTGGAAATAACTTTTATTATGTGGAAACCATTTTTCTTCCCCACCGCAAAAGACCCCTTCCACCCCCTTTTATTGTTCATTTTACCCGTGACGATACATGCTTTCCGGCAGCAGTTTTTTGTTTTGTGGAATTAGATTTCACAGAATTAAAAATTTACTGGCAAATGTTTCCCTGAGATGCTCATCAATACCAATTACTTCGATAGGAAAAGCCAATTTCCTGCTAACTAATCTAAAAATTTTTAATTTTTAATTAATTAAGCCCATGAGCGAAAAGGGGACGAATAAATCCAGTAAAACAAAGACTTATCTCTCTGACTAAAGCAGGTCCTTGCGCAGGTTTTCCGGGCTCCTGGCAGACAGGTATCCCGGGGGGATATCAAATATTGTTTTGGCCCCAACCTGGCCTTCTCTGTTGAGACGATGTACGGCCCGGGCATAGGCCACCAGCACGCTGGAGGTAAATTCGGGGTTGCTGTCCAGCTTTAAAGAAAACTCCACGATATGATTGCTGCCGCCGGTTTTTCCCGTCTTGCCGCTGCGGATCACAAAACCGCCGTGGGGCATGCTGGCATGGTTTTTTGGCAACTCTTCTTCGGTGACAAAATAAACGTTGGTATGGTAATCGGCAAAGTAATCGGGCATCTTTTTGATCGCTTCGGCAATTTTTTCCTGGTCAGCCCCTTCTTCCGCCACAACGTAACAATCCCGCCGATGCTTTTCTCTGGCAGTCAGGGTGGGGTTTTCCCCTCTTCTAACTTTGTCCATGGCATCTTCCAGGGGAATGGTGTACTGCACGGCATGTTTTACCCCCGGCACGCGCCTGACGGCGTCGGAGTGCCCCTGGCTGATCCCGTACCCCCAAAAGGTGTATTCGCTCCCCTGGGGCAGCACGGCTTCAGCAACCATCCGGTTCAGGGAAAACAGCCCCGGGTCCCACCCGATAGATACGGCCGCAGTTTTGCCGCCGGCCCTGGCCGCGTCATCTACAGCGGCATAGTATTCGGGTATCTTTGCGTGGGTGTCGTAGCTGTCCACGGTGTTAAACAAGCGGGCAAATTGCGGCCCCTGCTCGGGCAGGTCGGTGGCTGACCCCCCGCATAAGATCATCACGTCGATCTGGTCGGTTAACCCTTCGGTTTGGTCCACGCTCATGAACCGGACCCGGCTCTCATCGGTCCCGACAAGGTCGGGATCCCGCCGGGTAAAGACGGATACCAGCGCCATATCGGGGTTCTGATCGATGGCCGCTTTAACACCGCGGCCCAGGTTTCCCCATCCAACAATGCCAATTCTGATTTTTTCAGTCATAGATGTCTCCCGTTACCTTTTATCGTTTTTAACACAAAACCGTTCTCGCAGCTTCGCTCACAAACAGCCCTGAGCAATTACTATTATTCTATCTTTTCGTTCTTATTCCTTCCAAAAATAGAAAAACCCCGTGAAAATGGGGTTGAAGTCGTTTTGGAGCGGGTGATGGGAATCGAACCCACACGACTGGCTTGGAAGGCCAGGGCTCTACCATTGAGCTACACCCGCATGTAACATACATCGGAAATGTCGGGAGATGCCGAGAGATGCCGGGAGATGCCGGGATGTTTTTGGTCTTGTATGGAACCATTCATACGTGGGCTATGTTATCGTTACGCGCTTACTCCCGGATCCTTTTGGACGGAACATACTATATTATAACCATTTCTACTGCCGGGTGCAAGTCAAACACCATATTTTTTTTGCTCAAATAATGCCTGTCCCGGTATATATTATTTACCGCTGGAAAAACTACCAAAACAGGTCTTGTTTGGACCATACACTGTTCCGGCTTTATCGATGCGAGGTGAATTCCAATAGGGTTAACCAACCTGGTCGGACTGTTACTGTTTCTTATCGGAACTGTTTTCATGTTCCTGGTGGTTCCCTTTCAGCGGATCCGGGAGCTGTTTTGGATTGGCCTGATAGGCGGTTTTGGCATCGGGCTGCTGCTTATCTACATGATGCAGAATGTGCTGGGTTTTTGGGTTTTTCGGAACATCGACGTAATTAGCGTTGCCGGTGTCCCTTTATTTATTGCTTTAAGCTGGTTTCCCTTCATCATCGCCTTCAGCCACCTGCTGGCCCAGTACCACAACGTGCTGCTCATCAGTCTGCTGCTGCTGGCATTTCCGATGGGAACGGTTTTAATACACGCCTTGTTTCTCAACAACCTGGCCCTCGTTTACATGAATTGGAACCTCTACCTGACATTCTTTCTTTCCCTGGTTATTCATCTGCTCCTGGCTCTGTATTTGTTTACCACGGGCCGCCTGGAAAACTTCAGTGAAGTGGAAGCACCCTGAGTTAAAAGGAAGCAGGAGAACCGTCCCCTTGCTTCCCTAAAAGGAAGCAGGAGAACCGTCCCCTTGCTTCCTCGTCCCCTTGCTTCCTTCTTTATGTGCGGGAAAAGTCCCCTTGAAAGAACGTTTCCAGGGCCTGCACGAATCGCATCCGCAGGTCGTTTACGCGAAAGGCGGCTTCTCCCCGGGGCTCTGCAACAGCCGGGTCGGCATGCAGGTAAAGGGTGCGGTTGAATTCCACCTGGATCCAGGGTAAGGGCCTGGATCCTTTACGTTTGTACCCAGGGCCTATTTTCATATTGTTCCTGCCCCCTTCTCTTGCAACGCTCCCGTGCCGTTGGATAATATAGCCCCCGCGAAAAGGCCGGTTCAACTCAACCACCGGGACCCCCTTTTCAATCCCTTCGTCTTCCAGCTGGCGCTCCAGGGCCTCTCCCAAGGCTCGCAGCAGGGCAGGCGGCGCGGTAACAGGCCCCGTCAGGGCTTCACCGCGTTCATCTCCACCGTTGCTGAGGCAGACCAGGGGCCGCTGTTCACCGGGGTGGCTGGAGATGACAGGGGCCCGGTCCAGCATGGTGTGGCAGTCCAGGCCCAGCAGGATTTTTTGGTTTTGAGAAGCCCGGGCCAGGCGCCGGTGGTAGGGCTCATAATAGCGCTCCAGCAAAAATTCCACCTGGCCCGGGGAAAGCCCCTGGGGGTTCTGCCAGACCGGTTCATTGTCTACAGTGACCGTTTTGACCACGCCGTCGGGATTCTCAGGCGGCCGGTCATCGGCGGCCCGGTTCACATCAACCACGGCCCTGGCCACGGGAAACCGGGTACAAGCCAGGACCCGGCCTCCCAGGTTGTACAAGTGCTGGGCCCAGGTATCTCCATCTTTCAGGATCGCCGGCAGGTCCAGCCGGCAAAAAGGTTCCACCTCGGGCGGCACCCACAGCCCGCCATGGGGAACAGATATGAGAAGGGGCATCGGGGACTTGGACGCCATGTTCTCAGTCCTCCAGTAAAAACAGCGTGAGCAGCAGGGCCCGCTGCAAAAGCTCCCCCCGGTGTATGCACTCGTGGGGGGTAAACATGTCCCGGCTGGCCGGGCCCAAACCGCATAAAACGGGAACGCCCTCAGGCACTTCTCCCGCCGCAGAAGGCAGCAGGCTGGACTCAACCCCGAAGGGAAGTTTCCAGTCCTCGCTGATCTTTCTAAAGCGGGAAATCAAGGTGTTGACAGATTCCGACGGAATCAGCGGGGGGCGCTCCTCCAATTTTTCGATGTAAACCGAGGTTTCCGGATGCTCCCCGGATTCCGGGGCAAACAGCTGGTGAAGCCGGGTTTCTGCTTCATCGGCCAGGGCGGCATCAAGAAAGGTGACGAAAACCGTGGCCCGGACCCGGTGGGGAAGCAGCACGCTGTACCGCTCGGAATAGATTTCCTGCACGGCAACGGTTAGCCGCTCCTCGGGCAGGCTCAAGGCACCGATCTGCTCCGCCCGCTGCAAAAACCAGCTCATCACGTCGCTGGAAGGCCCGTGAGCACCGATTCGCTGGAAGGCACCCTCCACCAGGATGCTGAATTTGCGCGATCCCCGGCGCTGGGTGACCACTTTGCCGCTCTGAAAACCCGGCTGCAGGACAATCACCCGGCCGGCCCGGGAAGCCGCCTGCTGCAGGGCATGGCTGCTGTAGCGCATCCCCCTGCCTTCGTCAGCGTAAATGAAAACGCCCAGCCTGGTATCCTGCAGGCTCCCCACGCTGTTCAGGGCCTGAAGGGCCTGGAGAATACAGACGATGCCGGCCCGGCTGGAAGCGATGCCTTCGCCGTACAGCCATTCCGGGTCCCGCCGGAAGGGGATGGGATAACCGCCCCCGCCGTCCCGCGGCACATCAATGGAGGCCAGAAGCAGGGTTCCCCCCTCAAAACCCGCCGGGGTCTGCCAGGTCCAGGCCGAACGCCGGTTGGTCAGGGCTTTCACGGGCTCCAGTCCCAGTTCTTTAAACTGGCTTTCCAGGCGCTTGACCACGGCCCCCAGCCCCACGGGGTCGCCGGTCCAGCTGGGGAGATTGGTCCAGTTTTTCAATTCCTCCTCGATGCGGTCCCGGTTTTGGGTCAGGAGGGCAAAGGCGGCCGCCTGGGGGTCAACCTGGAACCCTGTTGGGGTCACCTCCGCGGCAAGGGGGCCGAAATAGCGCAGGCTGGCAATTTCGATCAGCCGGTTGGCCAGGGCGCTGTAATCCAACCCCACCTTCTCCGCGGCAAACACGTACGAACCGCCCGGCCCCAGGCTGGCCATGGAGTTGACCTCCAGGATGTAGGGATTCCCGTGGGCGTCCAGGCGGAAATCCACCCGGGCGCTGTCAAAGCATCCCAGGGCCTTGAAGGCCTGGAGGGCCAGGGATTGAAGTTTCTCTGTTAACTCCGGTTCCAGGGGAGCCGGGCAAATCTTTTTCAACGTGCGCCCGCTGGTTTTGACCTTGTCCTCATAGGTGTAAATGCGTTCTCCTGTTTCAAAAATGATCTCCACGGGGGGGAAAGCCTCCACGGGGTCATTGCCCAGCAGTCCCACGTTAATCTCGCACCCCTCGATGTATTCCTCCACCAGGGTGGGCGCCTTGAACATATCGTATATGGCCCGGACGCCTTCCTGCAGTTCGTCATCGCTGCGGACGATCTTCAACCCGAAGGAAACGGCTTCGTCCTTGGGCTTGATGATCAAGGGATAGTCCAGCCCTTCCCCCAGGGGCAGGTCAAAGTCCGGCGTCTCCAGGACGGTGAATTTCGGCGTGGGCAGCCCCTTCTGCAGCAGCACCATCTTGGTGAGCACTTTGTCCAGGGCAACAGCATGGGTTTCCGGCCCCGAACCCACGTACGGAATGCCCAGCATTTCCAGAATGCCCGGTATATGGGTGTAACGGGCCCGCCCCTGGATGCCGTAGCTCAGGTTAAAAACCAGCCCGGGGCGCTCCCCGGAAATCACCGAGGGCATGAACTCTTCCAGGGCGTGAATGATGTTTTTGTCCCCTTCAAAGGCTTTCACCTGGTGCCCTCCGGCTTTCAGGGCATCGGTGATCATCTCGATGGTCTGCAGGCCGTACGTCTCCCGGTTGGGGGTGCCGAACAGGTTGATGACGGCCTGGCTGTCCCAGTTATAGATAATGGCGATTTTCATATGTATCCTTTCTCTCCCTTATTGTTCTCTTGTTCTTCTATTTCTCAGCTCCCGACGCCCGGGGTTTCAGGCCGTTCCGGTTCGGCTTCGGGCAGAAACTGGGGCCCGCGGGCGCTTCCGTCTCTCCGGGGATCCGAGACCCCGGTATAGACCCCTTCGGGAAACTCGGGAATCTCCACGGCCTGGACACAGCCCAGGTAAAAACTGTACGCCCCGCGCCGGGTCACCTGGAATCCCACCTGGGTTAATGCCTGGACTACTTCCGGGTGAAAGCTTCGTTTTTCTATCATCACTTTCCCGGTACTGCCGGCATGAAGCCGCGGCGCTTCCACAGCCGAGGCCAGGTCCTGGCCGGCATCAATCATCCGGATGATCACCTGGGCTAAGGAGGTAGAAATGCGCTCGCTCCCGGGGCTGCCCAGCATGATGAAGGGCTGCCCGTTTTCCCGGTACAGCAGCGTCGGCGCCACGCTGCTCCAGGGGCGCCCTCCCGGCACCAGGTAGCAGGGATGCATCATGTTTTTGTATTCAAAGGCGCTCATGTAATTGTTGTAAAAGAAACCCAGGCCCGATGCCATGGTTTTTGCCCCGAAGACCAGTTCGATGGACTGGGTGATCCCCACGATGTTCCCGTAGGCATCGGCAACGGACAGGTGAGTGGTTTCCCCCGAAGTGGGGGGCGGTAAAAAGTGCTCACCGTTTACATAAGACACCAGGTCTTTCATTCGGGCGGCAATGCGGCGGGCACTTTCCTTATCAACCATCCACTTATCGGCCAACTGGGGGTAAAGGGCAGGGTCTATGGGGAACCGCTCGCTGTTCATCAGCGCCGCCCGAAAAGCCATGGCCAGCAGCACCGCGAAGAGGGAAGACCCCGGGGTCAGATCCTCCGAGGAGAAGGGCTCCAGGGTATTTAAAACCTGCACCAGGGCCCGTCCCGCCCCGGGGGGAGGAAAGGTGGCCAGACCATAACCCCGGTAGGACCCCCAGAGGACATCCCGCTTTATGGGGAAAGGGATCTGGCTCAAGTCCGCCCGGGTAATCAATCCCCGGCGCTGCTCCATGTCTTTTATGATACCTTCGCCAATCCCGCCCAGGTAGAAATCCCGCCAGCCCTCCCGGGCCATGCGCTCCAGGCAGGCGGCCAGTTCGGGCTGCAGCACCACATCCCCGGCATTCAAGGGACGTCCATTTTTGTAATACATGGCGCGCACCGTCTCGTCCTTCAACCGCTCGCTTTCCCGGACCAGCAAATTGTGCTGCAGGGCTGAAACCACAAACCCCTCCCTGGCTGCGGTGATGGAAGGCGTTAAAACCGTTTCCAGGGGCAGGGTGCCGTGGGCCTCCAGCAGGTACCCCAGGGTAGCCGGGGTAGAAGGCACCGTCGTTGCCTCGATACCCAGCTTCAGCGGTTGGGCGGGAAGCCGGTTGGGGTTAATCCCGAAGGGGGCCCGGGAGGACCCGTCCAGGGCAAAGGTCTGGGGCTTTTCACCACCCGCCAGGTGTAGAAATACCATGCTCTGGCCGCCCAACCCCGATGCCTGGGGTTCGGTAACCCCCAGGCAAAAAGCGGAGGCCACCGCGGCGTCAACCGCATTGCCCCCTTTTTCCAGCATTTCAACCCCGGCATCGGTGGCCACCCTGGAGGCAGTAGACACCATCCCGAAGCGGCTCTTGGCTGTTTTTGCTCGTTTTCTGCGAAATGTGATGAAATCTGCCATGTGTGCGCTTCTCGCTTTCCCAAATTTCTGAATATACAGCTATAAAAATTATATCAAATACAGGAACAAACACAAGAATAAAATTTTATGCTGCTGCCCAGACCACTTCGTGATGGCACCGCCCTGGGCCGTTTCGCCTTGAAGCAAGGGCCCGGCCCTGCTACTTCTGGCCCTTGAGCACCCGATGCCCGGCCGCGGCCCCTTCATGCCTTGCCGCAACCGGGCCGTTACCGGGTACTTTACCTTGTTTATCTCCAGGGTCCGGCGGCGTTCACCAGGCCGCCTTCTGTTTTACTGCAAACACCTCCAGCATTTTCCAGGCAGCGGTGGAAATCTATCCAGTCCTTCAAAAACAGCGGCAGCTTGTCAAAAGAACAGCAAACCCGCTGTACCCCCGGCAGCCAGTAGAAACTGCACGGCTTGGTTGCATCCAAGTCAAAATCTTCAGGGTTTTCGGAATGAATAATCACGTTTTTGCCCCTGGCGATGGCCATCCCCAGCTCGGTATGGGTTCCTTTTTCACCCGGCATCAGCACAATAACCAGATCGGCCTCCAGGGTCCCGCAGGTTTCCTTGACGGCCACAACCCGCATCATGTCTTCACCCCGACCCCTGACGTTACCGTGTTCGGTCCAGTTGTGGGTATGCTCCAAGCCCCAAGCTTTCAATAGGTCCGCCAGTTCCTGGACCCGGACTTCATTTTCCAGCCTGGAAGCAATATAGAATTTCAATTCTGTTCACCTCCTGGCTTTTATTGACCGTACAGTAACATAGTATTCAATCAACCCCATATTGTTCACGGTATAGCAAAAAAGTTGCCCTTTTGGGCAAAAAGACTCCCGGGCCGGGCGGCTTGATGGTCCGGTGAATGAGGGAACGAAAAAGCCCCTTTGCGCATATGGTATCAGAAATAATTCTTTTCGGCACTCAAGTTTGGGCATAAGGAGGTATGGCGTGTGTTTGATCTGGAAATCATCGAAGGCGTTTCTGCCATTATGGTCATTATTGCGCTGGTCCAGGTGGCAAAACGGTTGGGCATGCAGGCAAGGTTTGCTCCCCTGCTATCTTTGATACTGGGTATCATGGCCTCTTTCGGGATCCACTATCATGCGGAATCAACCTGGTACATCGCCCTGGTAACGGGCATTATTCTGGGCCTTTCTGCCATCGGTACCTATTCAAGCATAAAAAACACCCTGCTGGCCTTAAGGGAATAAACATGAGCAAAAGAGTAATACCGGGTTTGCATGCACCCGGTATTACAGGTTCGTACAGGCTACTACGAAATACGACCTATTTCGCCGAATAGATGGCTTTTTCCACGATTAGGGAATCCGAATAGTGAACCTTGCAGTACACCGATCCTTCATGGGTCACTGCCAGGGGAATATCGGCCACATAAATTTGGCTCCCCCTGTCCAGGTTTTGCTTTTCCATGGCACGGCTTTCCAGCACGGTGCCGTGACGATCTCTGACCTCCAGGACCATCTTTTCAATGGTGTAGTCGGGTTGTTCTGACCCAATCCTTTCACTGACCGTTAGATTGAATGCGCCCTTGTCGGCATCAATATGAACGGCTGCGTCCAACGGGTTGAACAGGCCGTAATTTAACTTGGACAGGTCCAGGTGTCGAACCATACCCGTCTTCACGGTATCCCCTTCTTTTACCGAGATGAAATACTGAAGGTTGGCTGCCCCGTGAATTTGAGCAATGGCCTTTTCCTCCGCAACAGCGGGCCAACGGTAGTTTCTCTCGCTGTGAAAGGTTTGTATGACAACGTTGGAGAAAACGGGCTCCAGAGGCACTTCCACCATAACTGCAGCGGTAAAATGACCACCGCTTCCCCTTTCTGCTGGCATCTCCAGGAATTGTGCTTCGCCGGGCGGGCTGTAGTTCAAGGCCACTTCGCTGCCTTCCCGATACTCCTTCAGGTACCAGGACACCTCCACCCGGGCCCGGTTCCCGTCTACCTCACCGATTTGGACATCCCCCGGCGTCCACCACTGCTCCTGCTCCCGGGCCGCCTGTAACTCCCCCCGCATGCTGCCGATTTCATGGGTCATGCTGCTTTGCACGGAGTTCAGCTGCCCCTGGAACTGGTCAAGCCGGGTTCCCAACTGGCGCATGTTGTTCCAGACCAACAGGTTTACAACGAGCAGCAGGGCCAATGCAATAAGGATTATCTTCTGCATGGGTTGACCGCTTCCCGTATCTCCGGTATTCAATCTAAAAACCCCCTTTGGAAAATGTAGCCCATCTGTTTACTATTCTATCTATAAGACGTCTGTAAGCCATAAAATGTTACGCGGTCCAGGGAGAAAACTAGAAAAATAACGGCGCTTGCCCGGGCAAGTCCCCGCTGATACAGAATCCCTATGGGATGGCTCAAATAAGCCCATCAGTCCATTTTGTTTCTCAGCCATTTTTCATACTCATTTAACCACCGGTCCAGTTCCTGGCTTTTCTTAACAACCTCTTCATCGACAAAGCAACCTTTCTGCTCCACCAAATCATGTAATTGCTTTCTCAGCTGCTCAATGGCTTCCGATACCTGGTCTATGTCCATATACATCCCTCCAGGAACAGTTTTCCCGAAGGTGATAAATATAATCGAAACAAGCCAATTGCTTAGATACGTTAAAAGTTAATTAAGCGGCCATTTAACGACCGCTTTTCAATGTTAAATCCGGGATACATTGTGGCTTGTTTATTTTTTATCTTCAATATCCTCTGGTTTGATGTCAATATCTTCATCTTTGTGTTGAGCATAAGACAACACACGCTCCATTACATCCTTTTTAACATACTGAATTGCATAATCGCCTGTTTCTACAGGCATTTCCGCTTGTACTTTTTCGATCTCCTCTTTATAGCGTGTAAATCTGCTTAATAGCATTTTATTCTTTCCTTCAGATTCATATAAAGTCGCACGCAAAAAGGCCTCCATTGGTTTGTAGAAGATACCACGGAGGCCCGTTTTTGTGTGGTCGGGGCGACAGGATTTGAACCTGCGACCCCCTGCTCCCAAAGCAGGTGCGCTACCAAACTGCGCTACGCCCCGACGTATTCCGGGTACCGGCTCTTGCCTTAAGAACCCTTTCCCGGACGGTTATTTTTGCTTCCCTATTCTAACACAGGCGCAGCGGAAATGCAATTCTTTTGACATCATTGACCGGGGGAAATTATCCTTTCCCGGCCCGATACGGCCCCACCGGAAATACTTAGGCAATAATAAGGCGCATATCAGGTGTTCTTACTTTTCAAACCCACACCAGGTGGTCAGGTTTTCTACCTTTTCCCGTTCCCTGACCAGTTTATTGGCGGGGAACTCCCAGTCGGGGTAACCGACGGCGATGCCGATAACCGGGGTTTTGGTTTCGGGCAGGCCGGTATGCTCCCGGATGACATCATGGAAAATGACCCCCTGATCTTCAATGCAAGTGGCCAGGCCGTGCTTCAGCGCCGCCAGGCAGATGGTTTGGGTCACCACGCCCAGGTCAAAAATCCCCCAGGTTCGTTCTTCCAGGGACCGGTCCATGGAGACAATGATCGCTGCCGGGGCATCGAAATAGCGGAAGCCCCGCTTCAGCCACTCCATCCTTTTTTCCTTGTCCTCCCGCTTGATGTCCATCAATTTAAAGAGCTGCTTGGCCAGATCCACCTGGCGTTCCCGGTAAACGCCCGTGTAGTTAAATGTCAAAACGTCTTTGCCCGCAGCCAGCAGGCTTTTTACGTTATCCTGCCGGATCTTGTCCAGGGGCTCACCGGCAACAACCGTAAATTCCCAGGGCTGGGTATTCATGGCCGACGGGGAATAAACCGCAACATCGAGGATTTCCTCGATCACTTCCGCAGGCACCGGATCCGGCTTGTACGCCCTGACGCTTTGTCTGGTCTTAATCGCTTCAATGACATCCATTTTTGCTCGCTCCATTCTTCGCTTATTTTTAAAATAATCAAATAATCAATTAAATCATACCACATCAAAGCCCTTGACGGATATCGAAATATGTCGTTTTTATTTTTCCCCGGAAAAAATATCCCGCCGAAGGTCCCGGGAAAAAGGAAATCGGCCCCAACATATCAAATCTATTGATAAGCCCACAAAACGATGGTTACATTGTGCACGGACAGCGCGGCGGACGGCCGGCAGCGGGCAAAGCCAACACCCGTGGGGGAGGCAGAACATGGATATCCATAAACTGTTTCAGATTAACCACCGGCTGGAGGTTTACGACGAAACCAGCCAGATCTACTACAAAAGCCTGGTCCAGGAGACCACCAAAGACAGTATCGGCATCGGGATCCCCATGCGCCGAAACCACTACCTGCAGATGCCCGACGGCAGCCGGTGGTTTTTCCGGCTCTTCTTCAAAAAAGACCAGTACATTTTTTACAGCACCGTCTTGAGGAAAGCCCTCAGGGAGGCCCACCGCATCCCCCTCTACCTGATCAACTGGCCCACGGAGATAAGAAAATACCAGCGGCGGGAACACTTCCGCCAGGAATGCACCCTGGAGGTCCACTACTGGGCACTGAGCCAAACCGACCCCAACCCGGGGCTTATCACCCGGCGGGAAATGATCCGGCTGGGGAAAACCAAGCTGGAAACGGAGCAGCTGGCCCTGGAGGCCCTGGCCCATTCCCTGGGCGAGCACCGGAGGGCCCTTACCCTGGATATCAGCGGCGGCGGCTTGCTGCTGGTGACCGATAAGCGGTACAACGAGGGCACCCGCCTGTTAATGCGTTTATTCCTGCGCAGTAAAAACAAAGAAACCCCTCTGTTTACCCAGGGCCATATTGTCTGGTCATCCCCCCCTTCCAAGGATGCGCCGGGGCGCTACCGCTACGCCGTGGAATTCCTGGATGTCAGCGAACAGCTGAAAGACGAGATCGTGCGCTTTATCTTTACCCTCACCCGGGAGCGAAGAACGTAAGGCCCAGGACTCCGGGGCTTCACCGGTTTCCGGGGGAAACTCGGGGATGGTTCCCGGGGAAACTCGGGAAGCAGGTAACGGGGGGGCCTTACCGCGCACCCTTTCCATTCCCCCCATCCCGCCTTTCCACGTCGCCCTCTCAGCGAGCGCTTTTCTTTAACCGATCGTAAATCCGCCACCCCTCGGGAGGGCAGCCTGAAAGGACCTTCTCCTTATCATTTTCCTTATCATTTTCCCGGTCGACCCATTGGGCAGCGCAGCTGCCGATACCGATAGTCGCCCCCTTTCGGGCGGCGGCTTCCAAATCACCCCTGTCCAGTTTCTGCCCCAACAGCACCGTGCCCCGCAGGGAAACCCCCTCCCGGTCCAGGCGCCTCAGGGCCGCCAAAAGGCCTGCCATGCAGGGCGTACAGGCCCCCTTTTCCACCACCGTCAGCCCCGGCACGCGGTACTGCACCCCGCAGGGAACCCCTTCCGGCAGGGCGATCTCTTGCAGCTTTTCCCGGTGAAGCACCTGGATAGCCTCCGGGTCACAAGGCCCCAGGCCGTGGCGGGCAGACAGGACAATGTGGCGGATTTCCCCGGGATGATACCCCAGCAGGGGGGCTGCCGCGGTATCCACCGCCACGGGATTCGTCCCTGCCAGGACCGTATCCAGGCGCACAGCGTCTCCCCCGCATTCCCAGTTAAAAGAACACAGGGTGGCATCTACCACCACCAGGTGCACCGGGATCACGGTATTCAGATCGGCGATGCACTGATCCAGGTCCAGGCGGTGGAAGCGCCGCTTTTCATCGTCGCTAATACACCCTTTCAGGTTTTTCAAACCGACGGTCACCCGGGTCTGGCAGTGCATCTTCAGCACCGGCACATTCACCAGGACATCGGCCTCCAAAACGGTCCGG
Source organism: Syntrophomonadaceae bacterium (assembly GCA_007120815.1). The sequence continues at coordinate 14,233 of SKMY01000025.1, forward strand.
GCCACCTCCACCCGGTCCAGTTCCTTCCCCCGGGGCACGGGCACCTCTGCGTACGCGTCCTTTTGGAAGTTCACCAGCCTGGCCCCGTGCTTTTTGGCTACCCGGTCCACGCCGCTAACCCGGAAGGCCTTTTCCGTGGAATAGTGGGCCGCAGAGCCCTCCCCCACGATGAGCTCCCGGGGGGCGGTTTTTTTCAGTTCATCCAGCAAGACATCCAAAAGCGCCGGGTTGGTAATGGCTCCCGAGGAGTGGGGTCGGTCGATGACCAGGTTGGGCTTCACCAACACCCTTTTCCCCCGGGGTACCAGCTTTTCGATGCCCCCCAGCCCTTCCAGGCAGCTCAAGATCCGCTCCCGCAAGGTTTTCCCTCTTTCTACCGATACCACATGCACCCTTTGGATCGTAACCAGCCCTTTCCATATCCTGATGGCTCAATCGGGTAAAGGCCCTTCAAGACGCCGCTTAATAAACCCCTTTGGCAGGTACCCCCTGTCCGTCAAAGCCCTTTTCCTGTCATTGTTATGATTATATCAAATCCACATGCTTCTTTCTATTCCCCTTCCTTCTTCTTGCGGCAAAGCAGGGAGGCAGCACATCGCCTTCTTAAGCTCTTTCATGAAGCCATACCTGCCTGCAACAAGATATATCATTGGCTCTATACTATCCAAAAGTATACCCTTTTTTATCCGAAAGTAGCATGCTCCTGCAGTCCTATTGGGGTAAACTGTACGATAGGAAACATCCCAAATGAATACGAGCCGTGTTAAAGGCAAAACCGTCGAAAGACGGTGACGCAAAACTAAAGGGGCTACGGCGGATACCCTCCGCCAGGCCAGCCAGCTGCCGCGAGCATTTTTTTTCATAAAAACCGCTCGACCTGCTGGTAAGCGGTTTTATTTTTTTCACCCAATAAAACATCCGTTCACCGCTCAAGGCAAAGCCGTCGAAAGACGGTGACGCAAAGCTAAAGGGGCTAACGCGGCACACGCCGCCAGGCCAGCCAGCTGCCGGTCGTCCAATATTTTGGCCTGCCTGCAGCGAAACCGGGGCAGGCCTTTTCTGTCCTACCCGTTTTTTGCAGCCCATCCGCTGCTTTGATGAGACCCAAAATAATGAAAGAGGTGTTTTTCATGTTCACCCTTAAAACGTCCCGCCTCCGATATACGCTTTCACTGCTGCTGGCGCTGGTGCTTATCTTACTGGCACCCGTTTCACCTGCCCTGGCATCGCCTCCGGATAAGCCTCTCCCGTCAGCACGTCCTCTTCAGGCTCAAACGCCAGGGGTACCGGCCATAACCGGTGAATCAGGAGACCTTCTCCAGGACCCCCTTTCCCTGAACCCGGAACACCTGCTGGCTCCCCAGGCAGCCGGCAGTGAACACCTGCAAGAGTTTCTGGTGCAGTTCAAGCCCGGCACCCCTTCAGCAACAAAACGCGTCATCAACGCCAACAACTACGTCAGGGAAAAAGGCATCATCCCGGGTATCCAGGTACACGTCCTGGCCGCACCCCCATGGAGAAGCGCTGCAGACATGGCCCGGGTTTATCAGCGCAATCCCAATGTGATCTTCGCCGAACCCAATTACATCGCCACAACCCAAACGGCCCCCAACGACCCCTATTTCGCTCCCTACCAGACCGGTCTGCAAAACACCGTGCCCCTGGGCGCATGGAACATCACGGTGGGCTGTCATTCGGTGCCCATTGCCGTACTGGACACCGGGATCGATTACAACCACGCCGACCTGGCAGGCCGGGTCACCAACGGATATGATTTCATCAACAACAACGACGATGCCATGGATGACCGGGGGCACGGCACCCACGTGGCCGGCATTATCGGGGCGGCTACCGGCAACAACAGAGGCATTGCCGGAGCCACCTGGACAAACCCCATGATGCCCGTAAAAGTATTGAATTCTTCCGGGTCCGGCACCTACAGCGGTGTAGCCCAGGGGATCATCTATGCGGCAGACCACGGGGCCATGGTCATCAACATGAGTCTGGGCGGCTCAAGCCCCTCCACCACCCTGGAAAGCGCCCTGCAGTACGCCTATGATAAAGGCGTGGTCCTGGTGGCAGCCGCAGGCAACAACGGCGGCTCCATCCTGTATCCCGCCGCGTACCCCACGGTAATCGCCGTGGGAGCGGTAGATGACAGCGACGTGCGGGCCAGTTTCTCCAGCTACGGATCCCAGATGTCCGTTACCGCCCCCGGCGTACAGGTCTGGAGCACCATGATGAGCAGCACCCAAAACGCCTACGCCACCGGATCGGGAACATCCTTTGCCGCTCCCTTCGTGGCCGGGCTGGCCGGACTCATCTTGAGCGTTAACCCCGATCTTTCTCCCGCCCAGGTGCAGGACCTGATCCAACAGGGCGCCGACGATCTGGGGGCTTCCGGATGGGACCCCTACTACGGCTGGGGCCGCATCAACATGTCCAATTCCCTGGCCGTAATGGAGATCGAACCCGAGCCTGAGCCCAAACCCGAACCCGAGCCGGAACCCGAGCCTGAACCCGAACCCGAGCCCGATCCTAAAACTGACCCAGAACCGGAGCCCGAACCTGAGCCCGAACCTGAGCCTGAGCCCGAACCTGAGCCTGAACCGGAGCCAGAGCCCGAACCGGAATACAAGGAAGCGACCCACTCGGGCAGTATTGGCCATAGAAACCAGCCGCAGCAGCTCTCTTACGAATTTGATGCCATAGGTGGAACATTGGAAGCCGAAATTACCTGGAGCCCCTGGAAATCAGACTTAGCGCTGTATGTATATCAGGGGAACAAACTAGTGGCCGAGTCCAATACCTCCAGCGGTAGAAACGCCGGAGAATATCTGATGACTAACGTTGAACAAGCAACCTACACCATCGTGGTTAAGTCAATGGACGGACAGGGCAACTTTACCCTGGTGATAAAAAACACAAAGTAATACCACCGTATACAACCAGCGAAGCCCGGCGAAAAAATGCCGGGCTTTTTTTTATGAGCACACACTCCCAAATACTGCTGAGGTGAAGAACCGTGAAAGCCTGGAATTTTGCTGTTTTTATTCCTTAATCTTAGATATACTAAGCTCTGCATAAAATTCATCATAACAATAAATCCTCATTGACATTATCATGTCACAAAGCATATAATTATGGTAGAATTATCTTCTTTTCCAAGCGAATTCCATTTTCTATCTGTTCTACTTGCTGTGATGAAGCTGCTGCTCTATCAGAAAGCAAATTGCTAACAATTAATCTACCTTTCGCTTACAATTACAGGCCCCCTCATAACAAAAAAGACCGGCAAGGAGTTGATGCATATAGCAAAAGACTAGCGTAAAATGCCCTATATCCTTGTGGTTTTTTTATTTTAATCAAGAAAGGACGAATTGATAATGAAAAAAGGATTAAAACTGACTATCGTACTCGCGATGGTTGTTTTGTTGGTTCTCGGCAGCACCGCTGTATTGTTTGCCCGGGACGGCAGCGCCACCATTGATGTGGTCTACCGGAACATCCAGCTGATGGTTAACGGTGTGAAAGTCCCTGTTGCGGCCGAAAACGAGCCCTTCATCTACCAGGGGCGTACATATGTCCCCCTGCGCCTGGTTTCCGAAGCGCTGGGCTATGACGTGGACTGGGACGGCGCTACGTCTACTGTGATCATCGGCGACTCTACAGGTCCCGCACCAGCACCTGCCCCGGTTGGCCAGAATCTGATTGATGTTCTGCCGCCGTATACTGTTAGTATTAGAGGCTATGCAATATCCTATCCAACAACTGGCGTTGATGGGATCAATATGGGAGGGAATTTTTATAAAAACAGCCTATATATTAGAGGATATTCGACGATGAAACACTGGGCAGCTTTTAATTTAGATCGAAAATACTCTACTTTAGAAGGAATTGTTGGTACCATTGACGGTAGTAGTCGTGATGCGGTTGTTTCCTTCATTACAGATGATAATGTTCAAAAAAACGTTAAAGTTACTGGGGGGGGACTTCCGGTGAACTTTTCTTTGGATGTGAGTGGTGTGAGACAATTAACTATACAGCTTGAACAGCCAAATAGCGGCGATGTAGGCTTGGCGGAATTGATTATCAAGTAAGTATGTATGTTAATTGCATGTTCATTCCCAGCTTAGAAACTGTATGTACAGCAGGCACAAAACAAAGATTCTATCAGGTTAGATCCCTGAGGGGCAGGTTATAGGTCTAATAGCGCCTGCCCCGATATTCTTTTTAGGAATAGTTGCAGCGTTACTGTAGAGCAAAGAGTATAAAGATAAACGGCTTTCCGCTGCAAGGTGATTATATCAACTGGCTGATCCAGGTAAGGCCCATCCAAAAAAAATAGAAGGCCAGGACGATCAGAAAAGCGCCCAGCACCGTAACCACGCCAGCGTAGATGCGGTCGCTGATAAACTTCTTGCCGGAAACCAGGATGGCTGAAATAACCAGGAGCCATGTCAGGTCGGCCATAATGTGTCCGCCCAAAAAGAGCAGCACCCCCGGAGGCCCGTGCTGCTGGGAAAGAGCCACGTAGCCGGCGCCCACCGTGGCCCACCAGAGGAACCAGTAAGGATTGGCCAGGGTCGTCAGTATACCTGCCGAAACGGGCCCAAAGGCAGCCTTCTTTTCACTGGTTACATTCAGGGTTAAAAGACCGCTTCGGGCACGTTTAATCATTCCCCATCCCATCCAGGCCAGAACCGCACCGCCGGCCAGCCCGATTACCCCCGATACCCCCGGCACCTCCATAAAACGGCCCAGGCCAACAACCAGAAGCACCACCACCAGCCCTTCCATCAACCCGTGTCCCAGGGTAACCAGGGGAGCAGCGATGATGCCTTTTTTTAGTGCATGTTCCGCAGTCACGGCGGTCACAGGCCCGGGCATCAGTGCCCCAGAAAGGCCCACGATGAATGCTGTTGAGAATAGTAATAGCATGTCCATAGGTGAATTCTCCTGTTTTATAGGAATAGCCTTTGTTGCTGTAAAGCTGGGACCGGGATGCAAATTTACTTTCAATGGGCTCAACTGATAAGCTTAAGAGGACGTTTTACCCTCTCATTATAAACC
>SKMY01000119.1 GCA_007120815.1 Syntrophomonadaceae bacterium
AAACCGTGTTAGACTCGCACTAAAAAGCAGATCAGCAGCTTGACCAGATACGACGTGAAACGCCTCTTTGATAAAAAGAGGCGTTAATCATTTTCCCGTTGGGTCAGGTATCGAAGCATATTGTGATACGCCCGATGCTCAATATTCAAAACGCGATTGATTTCCCGGTAACGTAAGGAAACGCTCGATGCCGAAACGTTGTACTGTCTGGCAATTGTCTTCTGGGTCAGATTTAGAAAATGATACCTGGCCAGGGCATATTCCAGTCCGGCCGCCCAGGTTTCCACCTTGGTAATTCGAGGGGCCCGGGGGTAAACATTGTTTAGAAAGTCAATCCAGATGGCCTGGAGGTCCTCATAAAATTGTTCGTTATAACTTTCACTGGCCCGCATATTGCGCAGTGCCATATCCAGTACATCCTGCCAGTGGTCGTGCCAATTAGATGAAAGCAGCGGATAATAGGTTAAATCGATTTCCCTGAGACCGCCTTCCATGAAAACAGGAATAACGCTTTTCACTCCCAGGTTCTTCAGCTTGAGCAGCGCTTGCAGGCGCAGTCGCTGACAAATCCACGGATTACGCACAAATTCCATCAGCGCGATTTTCCCCGCATTGTCTCCAGACATCAATCCAAACATGTGAATGGCGTTTTCGACATCTTCCTTGTTGTGGTGATAAAGATCTCTCCACAAGGCGTACTGCACGGTTTTGCTGGCTTTGTATCGGTCAAGGAGTTCTTTTTCGTCGGGATTGCACTCCCTTAGCATACTGGAGTTAGAGGCACTGTCTTCTTCCTGTCGATGAAGTTCCATTTCTTCTTCAGTTAACACGAAAAGGAGTTCTTCCGCATCTACGGCCATATCTCCATCGGGTGTGCACTGCAAGTATAGGCTTAAGTAATATCGTGCCTTTTCCAGATCGTCCGTTAACCCGTAGTTTACTGCCATAAGGAAAAAACATTCCGTTAAGGACGGATCCAGTTTGTTCACAATAAATGAAAACACCTGGTTGGCCTTTTCCAAATAACCCATACGACTCAGCAAGCAAGCTAAATTGTAATGATGGATGGAATTATCCGGCTCAACCTCGATGGTTTTCTTGAAAAAAATGAGGGCCTTGTTTAGTTTGTTTTGTTGATAATACTGGTTCCCTTTTTGAAAATAGTAACTGGCGTTTTGCAAAAAGGGGACCACTTTTGGAGACGCTTTTATTCGCTTCATTTTATATCACCACTAGCAACGTAAGATTCCATGATAAACCGGGGCAATCCTCTAAAACACGTATTGAATATTCTTAGCCAGTTAAAGAAAAAATAAACATCATAACAGGTATCCTTTAAGTTAAAACAAACACATACCCGGAATAAACTAATTCGGCACAATATGGTAATGTCCTGCAAGCTTTAATGTTTTTGGAAGCGACAGAACCCTCCCTGCAGTATCTCTTACCATTACTATGGGTTGTCACAGTGAATTGCGCACGTTCAATCCTGGGTGACTGAATAAAAACCGGTAAATACCCGCCTCCCAAGGAACCGGTCCCATTCCGTCCAGGTCGAATCCTTTTGATGATTTTTATCCATGACGTGGAAAAACTGCTTCATACGGGCGCTCAAGAGGTCTGCATGAAAAAGGGCGAAGGCCTCAAAGATCTGGGGCACCTCCGGTGAACCCCACTCCTTTTCTCCGTGATGGCTTAGTATCATGTGCTCCAGGGCAAGCATTAATGGATCGGGAAAACCAGAAACCTCTTGCACCTTTTCTCTAATCATGCCCGCACCGATGCTAATATGCCCGAGCAAACGTCCCCGATCGGTCTGTTGGAATGTAAAGCTATCCAAATCATATTCCTCAATTTTACCCAGGTCATGTAAAACCGACCCGGTAACTAATAGAGAGCCGTCCAGTTTTTCCGGATACAACTCAATTAATTTTAAGCAGATCTCTGCAACTTCCAGGGTATGCTCCAGCAGCCCGCCGAGATAATTATGGTGAATGGTCTTGGCAGCGGGAGCCAGCATAAATCGGTCCAGAATCTTTTGGTCGTCAAAAATCACTTGGAGCAGTTTATTCAAATAAGGGTTGCTTACCGCCTGAGAAGTAATGCGCAGGAGACTACACCACATTTCACGGGAATCCCTTGAAGAGGAAGGCTGAAAGTGATGGCGGTTAATTTTGTCTTTGTCTAGTTTTTGGAAGTAGTTCACAACCAGTTGGGGACCATAATAATCAGTCACTTCCCCGGAGACGAGTAAAACATCATCCGGTCGTATGGGTTCGGTGACCATGGATTTATCCCAGATAATACCCTTGATGGTGCCGCTGATATCTCCAAGCAGCAGCTTGACAAAGTATTCTCCAGATTTGGAAGGGGCGGAATAAGATAGTTCTTTAACATCAGCCACGACGAATTGTGCCTGTACCTGGGAGCCGATTTTTAAATCCTTTACAAATTGCTTGCTCAATAATTGAATACCCCCTTTATTGATCACTTCTGGATTTCATTCGTATTTCCTGCAGAAAAAATAAAAAACCTCCTGTATTGTAAAAGATTTAGATAAAGGGACGTTCAGCCCTGTTGAATGCAGCGTGCATGGAATAAAAACAAGCCGCCCCTTTGTTATGACCGGGGCAGCTCATTTCTAAGAAAATGCTTATCAAGTGGTGTTAATTAACTTTGGGTCGCGGGTACAGCCCGGCACTTTCTACGATCTCGGGAACAACTTCTTCCCAGGCTATAGCCATCACATGGACACCGGCTACACCTTCAATTTCTTTAAGACGCTGAATGGTTTCGATCGCAATCTTAAGACCTTCTTTTTTCTTGTCTTCGGCGCCTTTAACCCGCTGAATTAATTCTTCCGGAACAATCATACCGGAAACGTTATTCTGCATGTAGCGGGCCATCCCCACGGATTTAATCGGTGTCACTCCACCCATGATTTTTACTTTTTTGTGAAGCCCCAGTTCCCGAACCATTTCCATCCACTTTTCGAAACGTTCCAGGTCGAAGATACACTGGGTCTGAACAAACTGCGCCCCGGCTGCTGCCTTTTTGGCCAGCCGCAGCGCACGATATTCAAAGGGGTCGGCAAATGGATTGGCCACGGCGCCGATGAAAACCCTGGGCAGCGGATGGTCCAGTTTATCTCCGCCGATAAAAACCCCTTCATCTCTCATATTTTTTACGGTCTGAATAAGCTGGGTGGAATCCAGGTCATTCACGTTCTTACAGCTAACCTCATTACCGAAATTCCCATGGTCTCCTTGCAGGCACAGGAAGTTTCGAGCGCCAAAACTTGCAGCGCCCAGAACGTCCGCCTGCAGGCAAATCCGGTTTCGGTCACGGCAGGTCATCTGTACAACCGGCTCCATGCCCCGCTGAACCAGATGGGCAGCCACTCCGATACTGGAAGTTCTTACGATTGCTGTCTGGTTATCGGTAATGTTGTACGCATCTACGTGATTGCGCATTTCTTCAGCATGGTGCAGCGTTGTTTCAATGTTAGCACTCTTTGGCGGGCCCAGTTCCCCCGTAACTGCAAAGTGCCCGGCCTCAAATATCTTTTCAAGGTTACTTTCCATTTTCAAGCCTGACATCCTCCCTTACTGATGTTCTTGGACCTCCGTGGTGAGAAGTGGCCCAATTCTTCGGGGGGCGAATTACGGCCATTCTTCCTCCCATTCCCAGCTTCACCAGGCGTTCATAAATCAGGTGCCAGGCACAGTCCACATCTTTGCTGACTTCACATTTCCCCTCTTGAGACCCTCCACAGGGCCCGTTCATCATGCTCTTGGAACAGCGAGCAACAGGACAAATACCCATGGTCAGGCCCAACTCACAATCGCCACAGCCCAGGCAGTTCTCCGTCCAAACGCCTTGCTCCAGGGGATAGCCCATAAAGGTGGTATTCAAACCCGGAAGAACAATCTTCTCAGGCAGGCGTGTCGTCATGGTCTGAACGCCCACACCGCAGGCCAGGGAAAGCACAGCATCATACTCGGCAAGTTTTTCTTTATAATCATCTATAAATTCATATTCACACTGACGAACCAGTGTATAGACATCGATTTCGGCGTCTTTTCCTGCTTTTTGCCTCATTACAGAAAGAGCGGATGCCGTTTCAGCTGCTTCCTTTTCACCGCCGGCCAGGCATACGGTAACACAGGTACCGCATCCCAAAACCAGTATCTTACGGAAAGGTTCGAGCAGCTCAGCGATTTCCGCCAGGGGTTTTCGTTCACCAACGATCATTTTTCCTCACCTTCCCTCTCCATATGCCTTGGAAAAATAAAAGAATGGGCCGGAACACCTGTTACAAATCCGTTCCTTTTAAAAAAGATAATCGGTCTAATCGTGCAGCGAGCGTTACTAGAGTTAGGCCTGATTTAATAAAGGGTTCTTGCAAATATGTTGTATCGTTTTTTGCTTGTTTCCAGCCCAATCTTATTACCATTTACAGGTTCTGGTTTTTGAAAACATCTACATACGAATCACAGTAGATATCCATGTTCAGAATAATCCGGGCCGTGGCTACTGCCTCAACAAGCTCTTCATCACAGCCGTCGGCAATGGCGGCATCCAGGCCGTTTGCCATGGCCATCACTGCGAAAATGCGGTTGAGCAGTTCCCGGTTTTTTGTACCCTGGGAAATGTTACTCAAGCCCACAACTGTCTTCGGGGGCGGATCAGAAAGGAGCTTAATTTGGCGTAGGGTTTCCATAACCTCAGGACCGTGATCCTGACCGACGTTAGCAGGTAGCACCAGGGGGTCAATGTACAGGTTGCTGATGGGCACACCGTATGCATCACAGTTGGCGACCAGCTCCATAGCCAGGGCTACCCGGCTTTCTGCATCCTTGGGGATGCCTTCTTCGTTCATGGCCAGGCCGATAACTTCAGCATTGTACTTGCTGGCCAGTTGGAAAACGCGGTCCATTTTTTCTTGAACCGCCGGCACCGAGTTAATCATGGCCGGCTGCTTACAAACCTCTAACCCCGCCTCAATAGCGTCGTAATCTGTTGAGTCCAGGCATAGGGGAAGCTTGCTGGCTTCCTGGGTCACTTCACAAAGCCACCTCATAGCAGAAACACGATCGGATACAGCGGGCCCGACGTTAATGTCCAGGTACCCCGATCCCATGGCTTCCTGCTTCTTCGCCCATTCCTGGACGGCGGTGGGATCTTTCTCGCGGATCGCCTTGGCGATATCCCGGAACATTCCATTGATCCTTTCACCAATAATGATCATCTTTTCTCCTCCTTCTGATTAACTTATGCTGACCGAAAAGCAGCGCAGGCTTTCGGTTTATATCTAACAATCGGGTCTAGTAACTGTTGTCCTGCATTAATTCATCGATGTTTTGCTTAACCAGTTTAACTGCCTGGGGATGGCGCATAACCAAAATGTTCATTCCTGCTTGCATTAAAGCCATTGCCGTAACAGCTTCCCAGGCCAAAGAGCGCTCTGGTTGCTCGCCCCAGCTGGGCTCTTCCTCTGCGGGTATGAAGGTTTCTTTCTTGCTCCAAACTTCATGGCCAACGTTTCCGATCATGGGCATGGCCAGCATGCGGTCACCGTTCAAGGCGCCAAAACGGGCACGTTCCATGATGGAATAGCTGTATTCAATCCCGTAGCCCAGTGCGGCGATAGTCGGGTCAATAACAATGCGCTCCAGCAGGGGGGTGCTCATTTCAGAAATCAAAATGTTCAGCTGCTTGGCAATGTTAATGTCAATGGGAGACTGGGCAATTACAGAGTGCTTGTAAGCCATGGCAGCGCTGGCCACTGACTTGAAGTTTTCCGCCTCAGCGACACCCAGCAGAAGGTTTTCACCTTCGCCTGCTTCACCAATGGGTCCGATGATGGCATTGTCTTTCTCCAGCTTGCCGCATCCGTAAACGATCAGGGGTACACCAACGGCCTCCAGGACTTTTTTCAGCGTTGCGATGCAGTCTTCCGCCGAAGCGTCGTTCAGATCGGGGTCGGCGCTTTTAAAGCGCAGGGCAATCATATCTGCACCGTATTCCTCTACACATTTCTTGGCCCATGCGGCGGGATCGTTTAACGCATCG
>SKMY01000112.1 GCA_007120815.1 Syntrophomonadaceae bacterium
AAACAAAAAAACCATACCTAAAAAACAATAGGCAATACTTCGTTAAATTGCTTATTAATTCCTGCCTTCAAGGAACAAGGATGCGTTGAAAATTTCGACAATATATTTCCTAAACTTTGCGCAAATGAGCGTGCACCCGGGTAAAAAGCCGGCCTTTATAAAAAGGCCGGCTGGTTTATTTATAGCCATGTTTATTACCGTTTCGTTATACCTTGGAAACTTTCGAAGATCATTCAGGATACCGGTTATGCCACGGCCGGGCAGCCTCAAACTGGGCGGAAAGGGAAATCAGGCGGTCCTCCGATGCCGTTGGCCCAACGATTTGAAGCCCTACAGGAAGGTTCCCCTCCTGGCTCCACCCGCAGGGCAGAGAAACGGCAGGCTGGCCCGTCAAGTTGAACGGATAGGTAAAAGCCAGCCAGTCCAGTGCCTTGTGATCCAGGATCCTGGACATTTCATCGATTCGGGGGGCCAGTTGAGTTAAGGTCGGGGTTAACAGGAAATCATAATCCTGCCAGAACTCCATGATCTGGGCCGAGCGCATGCGGGTCTGGATAACGGCTTCATTGTATTCCACACCGGTAACGTCCAGGCCCTTAAAAGCCAGCTGCAGGGCATTGGAAGTCAACTCATCGTACATTTCTGAGGGTATTTGCAGCATTTTGAAAGTGGTAGCGGTATTCACATAAATGATACACATGAACAGATCCTCTAATCCTGTCAGGTCTGGAGAGGCCTCCTCTACCTGGTGACCTAAAGATTCCAGGGTCTTTACCCCTTCCATGAAAATCCGTTTTACTTCCGGTCCCACCTCTCCATGGGGTGGGGATGTGGTGTAGGCAAAACGATACCTGGGTGGTTCTTTATCGCAAGCGCTGATGAAAGGCTCCGATGGTTGAGGGAGGCCATAGGGCTCCCCAACGACAGGGCCGCCGATTACGTCTAACATCAAGGCCGCATCGCGCACGGTTCGGGCCATGGGCCCATTGGTGGCAATACCGGCCCAGAACTCGTGAGAGACCGGGGCCCAGGTGACCCGCCCCCGGGTGGGCTTAATGGAATAAATGCCGCAGCAGAAGGCCGGGATGCGTAACGAGCCCCCACCGTCGTTACCCTGGGACAAGGGGGATATTCCGGCAGCAATGGCTGCGCCGGCCCCTCCGCTGGATCCTCCGGCTGTGTGGTTCAGATTCCAGGGGTTACGTGTAGCACCGAAGAGCTTGTTGTCGGTCACCGCAAGCAAACCGAACTCCGGTGTATTGGTTTTGCCCAGCACAATACCTCCCGCTTCTCTTAAACGAGTGATAATCAGCGCTTCAAAATCCATCATGAAATCCTTTAGCAGGTTTGATCCAAAGGTAGTGGGCATATCCAGGGTTTCATTGAGATCCTTTACCGTTAAAGGCACGCCGAACAAGGGCGCGTCCCTTCCTTCCTTTTGCTCATCCAGGGCCCTGGCTTCTTTCAGCGCGGCCTCTGCTCTTTGAGCGACCAGGGCATTGATATCGGGGTTTACCTTTTCAATCCGTTCCAGGAAACAGCGGGTGAGCTCTTCGGCTGAAATATCCTTATCTATAACCATTTTCCTAAGTTCCACCGCAGGCTTGTAACACAGGTCGGCATGAATTTTATCCACGTCGCTTAATCCTCCTTTAAATCAAATACGTTCCTGAACCAGAAGAGCTTAATGTTTCTACTGAAATAAGTGGTTTTTAAGTTTATACCTCCTTTCCGTTTAATATATCGTGTGCATTTCTACACTCTATTATCCCTGAAAAGGCAAGGGTTGTCTATTAGCAGTGTTCTCATTTTTCTGAAAAAATTGCTCAATTTAGGCCCAAAAGGTTCTCATTTTTGTGTGACTAAATTAAAAAAGTACCCGTTCTTTGACCAGCCGGGTACAGGAAAAACCGGATATTTAAAACACTATGATACCTCAAGGCCAATCTGCCTGGCAAACCGGAGAATGTCCTCCTTGTTGGCCAGATTAAGTTTTTTCATTGCGCTCATTTTGTGCCTGTCGGCTGTTTTTGGGCTGATGTTTAATGCTTCACTGATCTCTTTCCGACTGCGGCCGCTGGCCAGGAGATGAAAGACTTCTCGCTCTCGACTGGACAGCTTGTTAAATACAGATATGGCTTCATTTTCTGACGTTGTCTCGAGGTAATCGGTCACAATGGGTTGAAGCACCAGGGGGCTTAAATACGGGTGGCCTTTTACAACGGCATCCAGAGCCAATTTCAGTTCATCATAAACGGCTTCTTTGAGCACGTAAGCCAGGGCCCCTGATTTTAACGCCTGGTTTACGTGGGCGATATCTGTATACCGGGAAAGAATGACAATTTGTATCCGGGGATTGCTTTGACGGATTTGTGCTGTTGCTTCTATGCCGCCCAGGTCAGGCATGGCGATATCCATAACAACAACATCCGGGGATAATTCACCGGCAAGACGAACCGCATCCAGACCGTTTCCCGCCTCCCCCACAACCTGGATCGATTTTTCGGACTCCAACAGGGCACGAAGGCCCTGGCGGAAAATGGTGTGATCATCAACCAGTAGGACGTTCAATTTTTCAACTCCTTTTAGAAGCCTCCAGGGGAATATGAGCCATAATTTCCGTACCACTTTCTCGGGACGAATTGATTTTAAAGGTGCCGCCCAGGAGGGAAACCCGTTCTTTCATGCCCTGAAGGCCCAGTGTTTTTTTAAATAGTCCTTGTTCATCAACTTGGAAGCCGACTCCATCGTCCTTTATCATCACCTTGATCTCTTTTAAATCCCAGCTCAGGTCAACTGTTACGTTTAAGGCAGAGGCGTGGCGTATCACGTTTGACAAGGCTTCCTGGATAAAGCGGTAAAGCGCTATTTCAATATCCGGGGAGAAACGTGCCTGCTCGTTAGTCGCGTTGAATACAACCCGGATATTTGAACCCTGTTTTAATGCCTGCACCAGGTTATAGACAGCGGCAACCAAACCAAGATCATCCAGGGCCGGGGGGCGAAGGGAAGCTGATTTTTCTCTAATTCTATCTAAAGAGGCGTTGACCAGATCAATGCTGGAATGCAATTGTTTCTCCAGGCCGGTTTCCCGGGCGGTTAAGCTTTTATTTAGCAGCTGAAGCTCCAACTTAATCGACGTAAGGGTCATGCCCAATTCGTCATGGAGGTCTCTAGCCAGCCGTATCCTTTCGTCTTCCAGGGCATGAAGCACTTTTAAGCGGGCCAGTTCTTCCTCCGCTGCTTTCCACTCCGTTATGTCCAGGGCAATTTCCAGGCGAACGATTCGGCCGTCTACCCAGCGGATGGCACAGTCCCGGCAATCATACCACCTTTTACTGCGCGTATTTTGAAAAACCCGCCGCTTAACGCCCGCCGGCTTTCCATCAGGCTGCAGCAGCTGAAGGTTATTGCAAAAACTGCACGGACCCTTTTGATCAGTTTGTAATTCCTGCCAGCAAATTTTCCCTAAAATGTCTCCCCACAAATCCCGGATATGTTTGTTTACAAAGAGAATTTCAAAGGTTTCCATGTCCGCGACATAAACAAAAGCATCAATATTGTCCAGGACAATAAATAAACAATCCTGGGCTTTCCTGATATCAGCATCGGTCACTTTTGCCTGGCTTAACCGGAAACTCCTTTCTTTGTTCATAGCGGACATCTCCATTAATTTAAAATAGCATCCATTAACATTATGCTTAAGTTTCGATAGGGAATAATTAATTCCTGCACGGAGATGAACTCATTTTTTTCATTTTTGGGGCCGAATCAAGTAGAAAATGTTCTACAAAAACGGGGCCCGGAACTTTCGTTCCGGGGCCCTTTTCTCATGTTTGCGTTTTTTTCTTTCCCCTGTCATACCTGCTTTCAACTCCAGGAGGGTTGACTTCTTTTTTTGGTCATGATAAAACCGCACGCCAACGTTTGTTTATTTTACGATCATGACGCTGGTTTTGCATTGTTGGGCAACAGCATTGCTTATACTGCCTGGAATCCACTTTTTCAGGCCGCTTAAGCCCCGGCTTCCGATAACGATCAGGTCGCATCCCATTTCTGACGCCACGTGGCAAATGGTATCGGCGGGGTGCCCTTCTTTTGACAAGGTATTAACATGAATATTTTTTGCCTCAAAACATTTTACGGCCCCGTCCAGTATTTTATTGCTTTCTTCCTTTCTACACTCATCCCACAGCCTCACCATCTCAGAAGAGATTTCATGCCCCGTAAAAAAAGCCTGGTACAGGGGCATGACATGGATTACCGTTATTTCGACATTTTTCTTCTCTTCTGTAATTTCCAAGACTTTTTCCATGGCTTTAATACTTTGATCCGATCCATCGGTGCAAGCTAAAATTTTCATCACGAACCCTCCCAAGATATTTTATAAAACGCTTTCTTTTGTGCCGTAATCCAAGCCCCCCCAGCTATTTCCTGCTTTTTCCTCAAGCAGTTTTCGGTATATTGCCATGTATTCCTGCACCGGCTTCTTCCAGCTAAAATCCTCCGCCTGGGCATTTTTCATGATGTTTTCCCAAATTTTTTTATCCTTATAGAACGCCTTAGCATGGCAAAGGGTATGAAGCAGTTCTTTTGAGTTGTAATTTTTAAAGCTGAACCCGTTGCCTTCTCCGGTCAATTTATTAAAAGGCTTAACGGTGTCCCTTAATCCACCTGTTTCCCGTACCAGGGGTATTGTACCGTAACGCATGGCGATCATCTGGCTGATTCCGCAGGGTTCAAACTTTGAAGGTCTGAGAAAAATGTCCGCACCGGCGTATATTTTCCGAGCCAGCGAGTCGTTGAGCTGTATGTTTACTGAAAGTTTTTCAGGAAAGCATTGCGCCATCCGCTGCAAATAAGATTCATACTTCAGGTTTCCGGTACCCAGGAACACCAACTGGATATCCATGCCAAGCATATCTTTTAAAGCACCGATGATCAACTCAAGCCCCTTATGCTCAACCAGGTGACCGATGAAAGCAATAACCGGTATTGCTTTATCCTGCGGTAAGTTGAGCATTTTCTGAAGTTGAATCTTGTTTTCCGCTTTGGCCGCCATGGAGCTTGTATATTGGACAAAAACATTGGGATCAGTCGCAGGATTATATAGGCTGTAGTCAATGCCATTGATAATTCCTTTTAGCCGGTTGCTTCGTTTTTGAAGCACTCCTTCCAGCTTCTCTCCATAATACGGGGTTTTAATTTCCTGGGCATAGGTGGGACTAACTGTCGTGATAAAGTCGGAAAAAACCAGCCCCCCTTTAAGGAAGCTAAGCTGGCCATAAAATTCAATCCCATCAATAGAAAAGAGCGCCGGATCCAACTCCAACAGGTCGTCCAGGTATTCTCTGGAAAAAAGGCCTTTGTAATAGAGGTTGTGCACGGTAAAAACCGTACGAATATTGTTATAAAGTCTGTCGGTATGGTGATGGTTTTTCAAAAAAACACTCAGCATCCCGGATTGTCAGTCATGGGAATGAATGATCTGGGGCTTAAAACCCAGAAGGGGCAAAGACTTCAGGACGGCTTTAGAAAAAAATGCAAACCGTTCTGCATCGTCTTTATACCCATAAAGCTCTCTGCGATTAAAACAGTAGTCATTTCCAATGAAGTAATACGTTACTCCATCTTTTTTGGTTTCCAGAACATTGCAGTACTGATATCTCCAGCCCAGGGTTACAGCGAAGCACTTTTGCACGCGCATTTCATTGCATAGGTCAGGTGGAGTGGACCCGTACTTGGGAAGGATAACCCTGGCATCTACCCCTTGATTTCTAAGCTCTAAAGGCAGTGAACCGATTACATCGGCCAGGCCACCGGTTTTAACAAAGGGCACACTTTCGGAAGCAACAAATAGGATATTCATAAAAACCTCCTGTTCCTGTTGTCTACATGCTTGAAGTTAAAGCATCCCTACACATACCTTGTCAGATACTTTGTCAGAAACTGCTATAACTGAACCCCTTGGAACAATGACGTTTTCCTGGACAGAAACGATGGCTCCACCTTGAGCAGCCGAAAAGGCTCCGTTTTCAACAACTG
>SKMY01000276.1 GCA_007120815.1 Syntrophomonadaceae bacterium
AAATGCCTTGTTATTGAAGGAAATCAAAATGTTTTTGGAAATATTAAAGTCAACGGCGCAAAAAACGCAGCAGTGGCTATTTTGCCCGCTTCCCTTTTAACAGAAGGAGCCGTCAAGGTAGATAATTTGCCAAATATTACGGATATCAATAAACTGGTGGATATTATTGTCGCCCTGGGCGCGAAAGTAACGTCTCCTGGAAAAGGGCACCTTTGCATAGACGCATCCTCCGTTAACCACTTTGCGCCTCCCGCAAACCTGGTTAACCAGCTGCGGGCATCTTATTACCTGATGGGCAGCCTGCTGGGACGGTTCGGCCAGGTAGAAGTGCCCATGCCCGGCGGTTGTGATCTGGGCCCGAGACCCATTGACCAGCACATCAAGGGTTTCACCGCCCTGGGTGCAAAGGTGGATCTGGAGCACGGGATCGTTAAAATTAAAGCACGTAAACTAAAAGGCGCCCATATTTATTTAGATGTGGTCAGCGTGGGTGCCACCATCAATATCATGCTAGCTGCAGTGAAAGCGGAAGGTAAAACCATCATTGAAAATGCGGCCAAAGAGCCGGAGATAGTCGATACGGCTAACTTCCTGAATGCCCTGGGCTGCCAGGTTGTTGGAGCTGGAACGGATGTCATTAAAATCAACGGTGTAAACACCTTAGGAGACGTGGAGCACAAAGTGATCCCGGACCGCATCGAGGCAGGGACCTTTATGATTGCTGCCGCGGCCACCAATGGCGAGGCTACAGTCAGTGATATTATTCCCAAGCACCTGGATCCCCTGACGGCCAAATTAAAAGAAATGGGAGCAGACGTTGAGGTTGGGCCGGATTGGATTACGGTAAAAGGCCGGGAAGTACTCCAGCCTTCGGACGTGAAAACCTTTCCGTATCCAGGCTTTCCCACGGATTTACAGCCTCCCATCATGGTCTTGCTAACCCGGGCCCAGGGAACAAGCTTGATTACTGAAAATGTATTTGAACGGCGCTTCCGCCACGTAGACGAATTAAAGAAGATGGGAGCGAAAATTAAACTGGAAGGTCGTACGGCGATTATTGAGGGCGGTCATAAACTCTATGGTGCTCCGGTTAAGGCCATGGACTTACGGGGTGGGGCGGCCTTTATTATTGCCGGCCTGAAATCCGACGGGAAAACGGTGCTGACGGGCATTGAGCATGTTGACCGCGGTTATGAAGACATTGTAAGCCGGTTTAAACAATTATCGGTAAACATTGAGCGCTCCTTTGTCCAGGGGTAGATTCGGCCAGTTTAAGCAAAAAGGAAGAGCAATATGGAACTGTGGCTTGTTCGCCATGGATTAACCGATGCAAACCTGGAAGGCCGGCTCCAAGGCCAGTTGGATTTCCCCCTTAATTCCGATGGCGTAAAACAGGCAACCTTGCTGGGCAAACGTTTACAGCGCACAGCATTTGCTTTTTGTTTTTCCAGCCCCCTTCTGAGAGCCCGGCAGACTGCACAAATCGTCATGTCCGCGTCGGCAGGACCACCGCCCCTTTTTGCGCCAGTACTCCTGGAATACCACTGGGGTGTCATTCAGGGGCTTACTCGAACAGAGGTGAAGCAGCGCTTCCCAAGGCTCAATGCACAGTTGGAAACAAATTTTTATCATACCCCGATACCTGGAGCCGAAGGCCTTCCGCGACTTTTCCGCCGCATTGAAAAACTGTCCTGCTGGTTATCCCGCCTGGAAAAAACTCAATCAGTGAACAAGCCCGTACTTCTGGTTAGTCACGGGCGTTTTTTGCATGGGTTCATGCTTTATTGCCTGGGCTATGATTACCGGAAGCTGAAGGCCTGGCCTTTTCCCATGGATAACGCCTCTATCACGGTGCTGGAGTCCAGCATAAATGGTGGAGGGCGGCTTAAGCTGTTTAATGACCGCTGTCATCTTAATGATTGAAAGACCGCTTAAACACCGGGCATTTTATTTCGATTCTTTCGCAGGAATTCTTTACTTGCTGTCTTATTTGTTATAAACTGGTGTTAGATCTTTTTTGAATTTGTTTACAGGAGGGTTATTTATTGTGAGCAATTTTTTTGACGGTTTTTCCGATACACCTCGGAAAAAAATGCACTTTTTGAAAGGAACAATTCTTGGATTGCTGCTGGGGGCCTTGATCGTCACAACCGCATTTTTTTATTTTTCCGGCACCATCAATTCTCAGGACAAAGGCAATAATCACCTGGCATCCCCTAATGAAAACAATCATGCGGACAATGACTCAGAGAACCTGGACATTGCCGAGGAAGTCAAACAGTACTACATGGCCGTTGTAAATGCGGCAGAAACGGTAACGCCCTCCGTGGTAGGAATTAGCAATTATGGTTATGCCTATGACTTTTGGGGCCGCAGCAGTGGTCTACAGGAAGTGGGCACCGGGTCAGGGGTGATTATCAACGAAGACGGGCTTATCGTGACCAACTACCACGTAATAGAAAGGGCAGAGGAAATCATTGTTACCCTGGGTTCCGGGGAAGAAGTTCAAGCGGACGTGGTGGGGGCAGACCCTCCAACGGATCTGGCTGTTCTGCGTGTCGAAAAGAACGGACTGCCCGCCGTTGAATTTGCCGATACTGGAAATCTGCGCACCGGTGAACCCGCTATTGCCATAGGGAACCCCCTGGGGCTTGATTTCCAGCAGACCGTTACCTTAGGTGTGATTAGTGCCGTTGAACGTACCATTACCATTCAAGGTCAGCGGTTTACTTTTATACAAACAGATGCCGCAATAAATGACGGTAACAGCGGCGGTGCACTGGTGAATATTTACGGAAAAGTGATCGGCATCAATACGGCAAAAATAAAAATACCCGGCGTGGAGGGGATGGGGTTTGCCATTCCCAGCAACACGGTTAACGAGATTATTAATGCGCTCATTGAAGAGGGACGTGTTATTCGCCCCTGGCTTGGCGTTTACATCAGCACATTAAGCCCCATGGATGCCCATCGTTTTGAACTCCCTGTAGATTATGGCGTGGTGGTCAATGATGTGGTGTCCCGGGGACCCGCTGAAAAGGCCGGTATCCAGCAAGGGGACATTATTATTGATATCGACGGCAGGAAAATTTCAAACACCGCTGTTCTGCAGGATGTGCTGTACCAGATGAATGTCGGCGATGAAGCCCGGGTTACGGTGATACGTGACTACGAAGAAGCTGTGCTGGAGGTCATCCTGGAAAAAATGCCGGAAGAATAAAAGTTGACCGGTTACGGCATCGTTCAATGAGGGTGAGATCATGTGCTGCAGGCTCGGCCTGCCGGCAGAATCCTTCTGCTGCAGGTCGGGTTGTTTTTATCCCTTAACCGATGGTTTAGGAGGTTATGCCATGCGCATTATATTTGTTTTTATAGACGGTATCGGGCTGGGAAAAGAAGACGTAAACAACCCTTTTGTTTTTTCAGGAACGCCTTTTCTGTACCGCCTGTTGGAAGGGAACTATCTGACGGAGAAGGCCTTGGGCAAATCTTTTGAACAGGGCGTTTTATTGGGTATGGATGCCGCCCTGGGTGTTCCGGGACGCCCCCAAAGCGCAACCGGCCAGGCCACCCTGTTTAGCGGGATAAACGCCCCGGCCCTTATTGGACGGCACTTAAACGGCTACCCCAATAAACGTCTCAGGCAGCTGCTTTCTGAAAAAGGCATGTTTCTACAGCTTTCCAGTCACGGTTTGTCGGGTACATTTGCCAATGCCTATCGCCCTGAATTTTTTTCTGACTTGAAAGACGGGCTGACGCGGTATTTTTCTTGCTCAACTCTGATAACGTATTACGGCGGCATCCCCTTTCGAAGTTTGGATGACCTGGAAAAGGGCCGGGCGGTGTATATGGATATAACCAACAACTTCTTAAAAAAACTGGGGTTCGATATACCGCCAGTGACCCCGGAAGAAGCAGGTTTTCGGCTGGTTCAGATTGCCCGGGACTACGATGTGACCCTTTATGAACACTTTATTACCGATATTGTCGGCCACAGCCAGGACCGGGAAAAAGCCAGGGACACTTTAAACACCCTGGACCGCTTTTTAGGAGCGGTTATACGAAACATGAATGTTGAAGAGGAGATGCTGCTGGTTACAAGCGATCACGGCAACCTGGAAAATTTAGGGATCAAGGGCCATACTTTAAACCCGGTTCCTGCTTTAATTGTCGGCAAGGAGTACCAGCAAGCAGCGGAACTGCTGAGCCGTTCCGG
The DNA here is from genome assembly GCA_007120815.1 of Syntrophomonadaceae bacterium. The sequence continues at coordinate 4,217 of SKMY01000276.1, forward strand.
AAAAATTACCGGTGTACTACCCAGTTTAATAAAGTTATTGACACCAACAGAAGTGCTGCGTCCAGACTAAAGGGGGATTTATGAACCTTCGTATTGTTGCCGTGGGCAAAGTAAAAGAAAAATACCTGCAGCAGGGCTTGAATGATTACCTCTCTCGGATAAAACCCTATGCACGGGTTGAGCTTATCGAATTGGTGGAAGCCCGGGAATCGGGACGGGGTGAATTAGCCCGGCAGGACGCCATGGGAAAAGAGGCTGAAACCATAAGCCGTCATTTGCGGGAAGACGCCTTTCGGATTACACTTTCTGAAGAAGGGGAAGCAATGACGTCCATTGAGTTTGCCCGCCGCCTGGAGTCGCTTTCCATCGAAGGAAAAAGCAAGCTGGATTTTATTATCGGAAGTCACCTGGGTCTGGACCCGGCCCTTAAGAGAACAGCCCACCTTTTGCTATCTCTTTCCTCAATGACCCTCCCCCACCTCCTGGCCCGCCTGATTCTGCTGGAACAGATCTACCGCTCTTTCAAGATCATCCGGGGCGAACCGTATCATCGGTAACGGAAAAAAAGATTCTTTTCATCCCGAGACTAAAATCGTGGACAATTAGACATATTTTCCCACTCACAGGTTATATTTTTCCTCTTAATCTGTTAGAGATATAACGTGTTTGTTGATTTATATCACAATTTTTTTTTGCGACCATGGCAAATTATAACAAATACTTTAAGCCCGTACCGTTATAATGAATAAGCCAGGCTATTTTATAGATAAATCAGGGTGGACAAGTACCTCACAAAAAAAGCGTCATCGTTAAAAAGAGAGATAACCGGCTGATAGCACCCGTGGCCACTTTGCCAGTTCAGTTTAGTGGGCACACAAACTCAAAAGGGCAAATGAGACATTGCAAGGCGGTGCTTTCATTGAGATTACGTCGTTTAGTTAAATTCCTGATATTTTCCTGGATTTCAGTCATAATCGGTTGGATGAACAGTAATTCTACCGGTGAACGACCTGATGTGCAAGCTCAATATAACGTTCAAACGTTATTTTCCATACCTGAACAGGGTTGCAATTTTTCAATAGCGTCCATTTTTCAGCAGGCGTATCCTAAAAATTATCCCGCCAGGGCTGCTCCTGAACCAAGGGGGCCGTTGTGACGAGGACCCATTTTCAGGTCAAAAAATAAAAATTAAATATCTCCTTTTTTTGGCGATGATTGATATGCTGTCGGTGTCTGTTAAGTTTTTACCGGCACTGATTAATTTGAAAAGACCCGGTACCCGCGGCACAACCTTCAAAAAGACCCGGATTTTAGTGGGACCTACCCCTCTCTGGGGTGAACAAGGAACACGGCCAAGGGCAACAAGGTGAGATATTTATGAAACCCTGAAAACAAGCCAGGCAGAAAGCAAGCAGGTGCGGTTGAATATGGGGTCGGCCGCACCTGCTATTTTTATGTTATAATATGTTCATCTTAACGCTTTCTACCAGGAGGCATGGGTATGAAAAGAAATCGCGCGTTTCTTTTTTTATTAGTATTAACAGCATGCCTGGTGACGGGTGCCCTTTTTTTCATGCCTGTAACACCCTCAGCCCTTTCAGCCGTGTCTGTGACCGAACAGGCCCAAAACACCCCCGAAACTCATAACCTCGACCCGGAGGCCTCCAGGCAGCTCGTTGCTGCCTTGCAGGGCCCTGTCGTGTATGAGCGGCCCGAAAATATGGAAGCCGTTTATAACATGACCCTGCACCTCAATGTTTTATTTCCACGCCATTACCAGGTTTATGTGACCTCTGCTAAGGAGAT
>SKMY01000044.1 GCA_007120815.1 Syntrophomonadaceae bacterium
TACTCCCCGTGTTTTGGGGAGTAATTTTTACATAACCTCGCTGACGGCCCTGGACAGGGTCTCGATGGTAAAGGGCTTCTTAACCGCTCCCTTGAACCCGTAATCCTCATAATTGGACATGACGGGGTCGTTGGAGTACCCGCTGGCCACAATGGCCTTTACTTTCGGGTCTATTTTCATCAGTTCCTCCAGGGTTTCCCTGCCGCCCATGCCGCTGGCGATGGTCAAGTCCAGGATCACCAGGTCAAAAGGCTCACCTTTTGCCCGCCTGCTCCCGTAATGCTCAAGGGCTTCTTTACCATCCCGGGCCAGAGTCACCTGGTATCCCAAAATTGACAAGCTCTCGCCTGTGACGGTCAACAGATCTTCTTCATCGTCCATGAGCAGTATATCGCCCGAACCTTGGAGACGCCTATCCCCTAAAACCGCGGTCTTTTGGGCCAGGGCGGGAAGGTAGATGATCACGCTTGTCCCCACGTTGAATGTGGAGTCCAGGCTTAAGTGGCCGCCGTGTTTTTTAATGATGGAATACGCGGTGGGCAGGCCCAAACCCCGCGCTTTATCTTTCGTAGAAAAAAAAGGGGTGAAGATTTTGGACATATGCTTTTCAGGGATTCCGGTGCCTTCATCCTTGATCATTATTTTCACGTAAAGCCCTTCCTTTAAGTCCAGGATGGAATTCCAGCCCTCTGCTTCGAGGTTCACTTTTTCAGCCCAAATTTTAAGCACGCCCCCCTGGGGCATGGCCTCCACCGCATTGAGGGTGATGTTATTCAACGCCTGCCCCAGCTGCCCCTTGTCTGCCTCAACCGCATCCAGGTCTTCTGCCATAAAAAACTCCGGGCGTACCTTGGAACCCGTCAGGTTCGTCTTGATCTGGTTGACTAAAAACGATCCAACAGCCAGCGTTTCTTTAACCGGTGCACCCCCTTTGGCGAAGGTCAGCAGCTGGTTGGACAGGTCTTTGGCCCGTAGGGTGGCCCTTTCCATGTTGTCCAGTTTCTCCAGCACCTTCAAGGTGTCGTCCTTGAACATCTTGACCAGGGAAATGTTCCCCAAAAGCACAGCCAGGTAATTGTTAAAATCATGGGCGATGCCGCCGGCAAGGATGCCGATGGATTCAAGCTTGTCCGCTTTAATGATTTCTTCTTCCATTTTTTTACGTTCGGTCAGATCACGACTTATGCCCGTGATGCCAGTTGCCTGATCACGTTCATCGAATACCGGCATCAGCAAGGTCCAGTATGATCGGGCCGTGCCGTCGTCCGTGATGGGAGATGAAGTCTCTAGTTCCACCGTCTTGCCTGTTAAAACGGTTTTAAACATCCCCTCAAATTTATGCGCCAGGCCCCCCGAAAATCCCAGATCGCGATATGTTTTGCCAATCAGTTCGCCGGCCTCAGCGCCGATAATACGGCACAAGCTCTGGTTTACATAGGTGAAACGCAGTTCCTGATCCAGGCTGTAAATCAGGTCCGGGGTATTCTCCACCAGCAGGCGGTACTTTTCGTTGGCCTGGGCCAGCTCGGCTGTGCGCTGTGCCAGTTCATCGTGTGCCTTTTGCAGAACCTCTTCGGCTCGCTTTTGTTCCGTCACATCCATGATCACGGCCCGGCATACAGGCAGCCCTTTTTCATCCTCGGCCCCCAAGGTCATCTCCAGCAGCGCCCAAAACCAGGAGGCGCCGCCATTTTTCAACATCCTGAGTTCACAGGTTTCCTGCCGGCGCGTCTTGAATAGCTCCCATCGAAACCTGTAGTAGGTATCCTGGTCTTCTCTGAATATGAAACGGGTCAGGGGCTCCCGGAGCAGCTTGTTTTTTTCCACCTCTAGAAGCCGAGAAGCGGTGAAGTTTGCCCTCTGGATCAGCCCATGTTCATCCAGGGTTACATAGCCCACGGGGGCCATTTCGTACAGATCGAAGTACCGGGCGTGGGAGCTTTCCAGTTCCAACTGCACCCGCCGCAGTTCTTCGTTCTGCATTTCAAGCTCTATTTGATGAACCTGAAGCTCATAGAGCAGCCGCCGCATTTCACCGGGCGTTTGTTCCTCTAATTGTCCAGGTATATGGAGGTCTTTTTTCTTCAGCTTTTCTTCAGCAGACCTGCGCAGGCTTTTATTCTCACTGGTGTCATGGGTATCATCATGGGTATTATTATTATGGGTGTTTTGGGTGTCGGTTCTTTCCTTTTCCATACGTTTTCACTCCTCGAATTTCTTACAATAAACCTGGGGCTTTCAGCTTTTTCGCCGCTCCGTGGTAGCAACGGCATAGGGTTTACCCTGCTCATCCACCAGCACGGAAGCGGTTATCCACACTTCCACGATGCTGCCTTTTTGGGTCAGCCGCCGCCCTTGGAAAGGTTCCAGCTTCTCACCCCAGGCCAGCCTATTCAGCATCCTCAATACATCCTCTCGTCCTTCTTCCGGCACACTTTTCGTGATATTCATCCTCAGGGCTTCAACCTCACGCCAGCCGTACAACCGTTCCGCCCCCGGGTTCCAGGCTAAAATCTTCCCCTCAAAGTCCATCATGATGACCGCATCGCTGGAATCACGAACCACCGCGGACAGTCGGCTTATTTCCTGCATGTGTTTGATTTCGGTGATATTGATGAAGTTGATCACAGCGCCCTCGATGACATTATCCGTTGTGCGGTAGGGTAAAATGCGCATCAGGTACCACACACCTTTTTTTGTGCTGACCTCCAATTCTTTGGGCACCAGGGTGTCCAGCACGCTCTGCACATCCTCTTCCAGGCGGTCGTAGTTCACCAGGTTGGAAGTAATATGGTTTACAGGGCGCCCCAAATCGCTCTGGAGCAAGTTGATGATCTGGGTAGCCGTGGGCGTAAAGCGTTGAATGCGCAAATGATGGTCCACAAAGATGGTGCCTACCCCGGTCCCGGCCAGCATGTTGTTCATGTCGTTGTTGACCCGGGACAGCTCTTCGATCTTTTTTTGCAGTTCGGCATTTACCGTGACCAATTCCTCGTTGACCGACTGCAGCTCTTCCTTGGAGGTCTCCAGCTCCTCGTTGGTAGACTGGTATTCCTCGTTAGCCGACTGCAGTTCTTCATTGGATGTTTCCAGTTCCTCAATGACGATTTGCAGGTACTCTTCCTTGTGCAGCAACTCCCGCTCCAGGAAAACAATGCGCTCGTCTACAACCGTTTCGCCTGCGGCCGCAGCTTCTTCATCGGAGTATGGTGAGTCCGTGTCGGTGGAAGCCTCAGGGGCCGCAGGGGCCTCAGAAGCTGCAGGGGCCTCAGAAGCTGCAGGGGCCTCAGAAGCTGCAGGGATACCGGGCTTTTTCCGCTGTTCAACGTCAGTGAAATCGACTTCTTCGAAGACAACGATGAACAGTTCGCTAAAAGCAGCGGAACTGTTTTTGCCCAGGGGAGAAACCGTCACGTTGACGGTAGTGGTTGCGCCGTTTCCCTTCACCGCCACTTCACGGCATTGCACCACTTGTTTTTGGGCCACGGCTCTGCGGATGGCCGAAGTTAATGGAGGCCTTAACCCCTCACGGGCCATTTGGGTGATGTTCAGGCTGACTTCCCCCGGCGCCGGTTCCAGGTATTTTCCGGTACGGCCGTGAATGAAAAGGATTTCTCCCTGCTTGTTGATGACCGCACAGGCCGGCGCATAGTGCTGCAGCAGCACTCTTTCCACGAGTTCACGAAGGCTTTCCGCCTTATTTACGACAGATGGCGTGGTATCGAGGTTCGGCAGAGCGGGAGCGGTTTCTTTGTAAAAAAGAGTATTTTTTTTCCCGGAATAAAAAAATGCCGTTTCCTTGTTCTGAAAGATCTTCCATTTCCGGTCGAGCACGCCAAATATCTCCGGATCTCCGGCAGATTCCGATGTGCCCAGTAAGAGAAAGCCCTTATCGTTTAACCCATAATTAAACAAGTGCAGGACTTTACTCTGCAGATCCCCATCCATATAAATCAGCAGGTTGCGGCAGCTGATCAGGTCCAGCCTGGAAAAGGGCGGGTCTTTGATGATATTGTGCTCGGCAAAAATCAACATATCGCGGATGTTTTTCTGCACCTGGTAGAAATTGCTGTCCGCAATGCTGGTAAAATAGCGCTTTAAACGGTTCGGGGACACATCGGAGGCAATGCTGGCCGGGTAAATACCCTGGCGGGCGAAGTTGACGGCCCGACTGTCAATGTCTGTGGCAAATATCTGAACCTTGTAGGGTTGTTTTAACGTGTAAAGGTATTCTTGGATCAGGATGGCCAAAGAATAGGGCTCTTCGCCAGTGGAACAGCCGGGCACCCAAACCCGCACGGTATTTCCCGGAGTTTTTTCGTCAAAAAGTCGGGGAATAACCTTGTCCCGCAGGGACTCAAAAGCTTCCGGGTCACGGAAAAAACTGGTCACACCCACCAAAAGCTCTCGAAAGAGGGCTTCCGACTCCCGGATATCCTGCTGCAGGTATTGGAGGTACGTGTCCAGGTGTTCAATCTGGTTGACAACCAGACGCCGATCAATGCGGCGCATAATGGTGCTTTTTTTGTACCTGGAAAAGTCGTGCCCGGTCTTAACATGAAGCAGGTTTAATATCTCATACAGTGATTTGCTGCGTTCTTTTTTTGAGACCGGAGCGGGCAGGGGCCCTCTTTTTTGCAAAAATTTAACGTAGGCGATCAGCTGTCGGGGCATCTCCATCGGTGACAGCACAAAATCGACCATGTTGGTGGCCATCGCCGTAAGGGGCATATTCTTATACTGGGCTGATTCGGGGTCCTGGACCATGGCCATCCCACCTTCCCCTTTAATTGCTTTCAGGCCCAACGTCCCATCGGTGCCGCTGCCGGAAAGAATGATGCAGATGGCGTGCTCCATTCGGTCCTGGGCAAGGGAGCGGAAAAAAACGTCAACTGGCAGGCGTAAACCCCGGGGTCGGGTTAGCGCCTCCAGGTATAAGGTGCCCTGCCGGATGACCAGTTCCCTGTTGGACGGCGCAACATAAATACAGCCGGGCCTAACAACCATTCCAGCCTCCGCTTCCAGGAGCTGCATACGGGTATGCTTTCTAAGCAGTTCGCACAAGATGCTCTTGTAATCGGGAGAGAGATGCTGCACCAGCACGAAAGCCATCCTGGCCTCGGGTTCATCGGGAAAATGGCTGAAGAAAGATTCCAGGGCAGCCAGGCCCCCCGCTGAAGAACCGATACCCACGATGGGAAAATCGGCTGAGTCCGCGGGGCCGCCTGCTGCGCTGTCTGCTGCGAGGTCGGCTGGGCCTGCCGGACCGCCTGCTGCAGGCCCGTGGGAGGGTGCATCATGTTCTTCATTTTTTGGCGTCTTCGGCTCTTTAAAGCCAGATATTTCTGACATTTTGATGTGTGCCTCCAATTTATAACGAAACAAGGGGTGGGGCGCGAAGACCTGTTAAGGAGAGCTCTAACTCAGGGAACGTCTAATTGTCCTTTTTATATCATAGCGCTTAACACGGGGCCATTGCCTTCGTCTTCCCAATTTTTTCGCTTTAGTCACTCATTACCTTGTTAGTATCTTTCGACAGCACTGTGTAAATCCCCTTTGACTAAAGATGGGTTTTTATGTCGCTTTTGTTCTAATTATGGGCGATTATTCTTTCCACTTCGCTGCGTCCCTCTCGAGGCCCGCCACGCGCCTAAAATTATCTTCCAGGGTTCGTTAAAGAACTTAATACTTTGTTTACAAAAGGGGAAAATAAGCGTAACTATTCTTGGCACGGAGGGTAAAAAAAGTGATTCTTAAGTCTAAACTTAAAACGGAAAAGCTTCAACAGTCTATTGATATTCGCGAAGCCTTTAATCTTTGGGATTTGTTGAATTCTTCGTATATGGCCCTGGAGCGCCTGCAAATATGGAGAACCATTACCCACGACATAGACCTGAAAATGATTATCGACACCGCCATAAAGACGA
>SKMY01000219.1 GCA_007120815.1 Syntrophomonadaceae bacterium
CAGTAAACAATCTTTGTCTTCTCCGGGTGCAGTTTGAGACCGCAGTGTTCGAACCGCTTCTCCAGGGCCGCTTTCAGCTCTCTGGCCTGTTCTTCTGTTTTGCAATGGCTTATGGCATCATCCGCATAGCGCACGAAGGGTACCTCTGGGTAGTTTCTGGACATCCATGCATCGAAAGCATAGTGTAGGAACAGGTTAGCCAAAAGTGGACTTACAACCCCGCCTTGCGGTACACCCCGGTCTCTTTCTTGTAATGTGCCATCAGGCAATTGCACCGGGACCGTTAGCCAGCGTTCCACATAGAGCAGTATCCACTTGCAGTCCGTATGGATCCGAAGGGCCTTTAGCAGTAGCTCATGGTCGATGCTGTCAAAGAATGTGCTGATGTCCAAGTCTAACACCCAATCATACTGCCAGCAGCGTTTCCTGGCTACCCCTACAGCCTCTGCCGCCGACTTGTTCGGCCGGTAGCCATAGGAGTCCGGGTGAAAGTGCTGCTCCAGCAAAGGCTCCAGACGGTTTTTGACCACGGCTTGTGCAATCCGATCGGCTACTGTGGGAATCCCTAATGGCCTGGTCCCGCCTTCTTTGGGTATCTCTACCCGTTTTACCGGAGGGGGAAAGTAGCTGCCCGAGGACATGCGGTTCCACAGCTTGTAGAGATTATCGCTCCGGTCCTTTCCAAACTGGTCCAGAGATTGCTTATCTACGCCCGCTGCCCCTCTGTTGGCCTTCACTCGCCTGTAGGCATCGTACACTTCTTGCTTGGAAATATGAAACGGCTTTGTTTTGCTCACAAGATTCCTCCTAAAACTTCAGTTGACCCTGTGGTAAAACCAGACTGTGCAGCCCCTTCGCTCCAGTTCCATTACGAACCTTCTTCACTACTACGAGCTGCTCCGCCCCTGTGCCCCACCTCGGTACTCTCATCCTCTGAGGGACTGCCTCATTGGATTTCTCCCTTTACATTGGAGCGACAGGTTCCCACGTTCCATACAGAAGCCTAAGCTGAGTTCACGCCGCCTCTATACCGGACGCCGCCTGGGCAGTAAGCAGGTTCCCCCCAGACTCATCCCGGAGCAACGGTTAACCCCCGGTTTTGACGTCACCAAAGCTCGTTTCGATACTTCAACAGCGGTTCGTTTGCACTCGTCTCCTCAGCTCTCACCTGACAGGTCTGGCCTGCCTTTCCCTTAACGCTCACCACCAGGGCTCTTTACCCCAGCAGCTTAAGGTGGTTTGAAGCCCGCTCCTGCAAGCCGACTCCGAGGGGCCCTCCCTCATCTCCTGTACAGCACCACACTATCTTAATTCTATATACAGTGTGCTCGTGGCACACAACCGTCCCCGTGATTCCCTGTGCTTCCTCTTTAATACAAATGCAGCAGGATTTTTCTTGAAATAAGCCGAATGTTTTAAGAAATAAAAGGAGGCGATTGATTTGACAGTACTGGCGCTTACCGCAAGCCCACGTCGTCAAGGCAACAGCGAGCTGCTGTTGGGTTCATTTTTAAAAGGAGTCCAGTCTGAAGGGTTGGAAACGGAAACCATCCGGTTAAACGATTTGACCTTTCGACCCTGTCAGGCATGCGACCGCTGTGCTCCAACGGGCAAATGTGTCGTTCAGGATGATATGCAAACGCTGTATCCCAAAATAATTTCCTGCAGCGCCCTAATCCTTACAACGCCCATATATTTTGGCTCACTGTCGGCCCAGCTAAAGATGTTTATCGATCGGTTTCAATGCTGGTGGCACGCCAAATATAATCTGGACAAGCCTTTTATAAAGCCTGAAGAAAAAAGGCCTGCTTATTTTATATGCGTAGGCGCGTTAAAAAAGAAAGACTATAGTGAAAGCGCAAAAAATATTGTGAGCGTTTATTGCCATATTGTTAACTTAAATCTAAAGGGAAGTCTTTGCTTTAGGGGATATGATGAACCCGGCAGCATTGCCCAGGCTCCGGAACATCTGGAACGGGCTTTCCAGGAAGGCGCGGCCTTTGCCAAAGTGTTGAAGTAGGCCGTTTGACGAGAAGCAAGCAAGGAAGCACGGGGACGGTTCTCTTGCTTCCTCTTGGAGAAAACAGGGATGATACCCGATGTTATCGAGGAAGCAAGAGAACCGTCCCCGTGCTTCCTATGTTATTCTGCGGCCCAGTGGTACCTCCTTGTCAACGGTCAACAGGGGGACTCGCCCGTCATCCAGGACCACGCCCAGAACCAGCACCTCAGACATGAAGGGGCCGATTTGTTTTGGTGGAAAGTTGGTCACGGCAACCACCAGCATGCCCGACAGTTGGTCTTCCCTGTACGTAGAGGTGAGCTGAGCGCTGGATTGTTTGATCCCCAGGTCCGGTCCAAAGTCAATCTTCAACTTGTAAGCGGGTTTCCTGGCTTCGGGGAATTCTTCAGCCTGAATGATCCGCCCTACTCGCATCTCAACTTTCATAAACTCCTCGTACGACAACAATGGGTTCACCTCTTTTTGCCTCATGCTTTGTCTTTTTCTTTGAAAAACAGAGCCCCAACAGGACAGGCCTCAACGCACAAGCCGCATTCGATACAGGGCGAATCGGCCAGTTGGACTTCGCCGAAGGTGGCAACCCGGCGGTTGATTCCTCGCCTGGCAAACCCTATGGCACCTACCTTGGCTTCGTGGTGATCGACCCATACACAGCGCTGGCAGAGCACACACCGGCTGCGGTCAAAAGTATATGTTGAGGGGCTTTCGTCGATATAAGGTTCTCTGTCCAGGGGTGAAAGGCGTTTCAGTTTGAGTTTGAGTCCCCGTTCCCGGGCAATCTTTTGAAGGGTGCAGGCCCGGTTTGCCGGGCACTCACCGCACTTTAGCCGGTGATCTGACAGAAGCAGCTCAAAGCCCGTTTTGACCAACCGGTCCACCAACGGCGTCCGGGTTTTGACCACCATACCCTCGTATACCGCCTTGTTGCAGGCCGGAACCGGCTTGTTTTCCCCTTCTATTTCTACAAAGCAAAGGCGGCAACTGGCCGATGGGTGTTCCTTTTCCTTCACTGCGCAGAGGTTGGGAATATAGATATCGTTTTCAAGGGCAACCCAGAGTAGTTTTTCACCTTCAGCTGCCGTAACGACCTTATCATCAATGGTTAATGTGACGGTTTGGCTCATTTCCCTTCCCTCTCCCTTTCTTCCACCAAAGACGGTGGCGATAATTTAATGACGGCTAGATATTCTGGAGGACAGGCTTTCAGGCAGTTGTCGCATTTAACGCATTTTTCCTGGTCTATGGCTTTCAGCCCATCATCCCGGGTATAGATGGCCTCCGTTGGGCAGCTCCCAACGCAGGCATTGCAGAGCTTGCTGCACTTTTTTGGCACGATGTAGTAGGCGATCAATTCTTTGCACATCAACGCCGGGCAGCGTTTTTCCGTAATATGGGCTACATATTCATCCTTAAAATAACGCAAGGTGGTGAGTATTGGATTTGGAGCCGTTCCCCCCAGGTTACACAAAGAGCCCATGGTGACATCTTCGGCCAGTTCCTGGAGAATGTCCAGCGTGGACAGTTCATCTTCTTGCCCCGTCGTAATTCGCTTTAACATATCCAGCATGTGCTTGGTCCCGAGCCGGCAGAAGGTGCACTTGCCGCAGGATTCCTTCTGGGTAAACTCCAAAAAGAAGCGGGCAATGGCCACCATGCAGTCGTCTTCATCCATGACCACCAGCCCTCCCGAACCCATGATGGCACCGGCTTCCTGCAGGGAGTCGAAATCAATGGGTAAATCCAATGCCGATTCGGGCAGGCAGCCCCCGGATGGACCGCCAATTTGGACCGCCTTAAAGGGCTTATCCTTGGGCAGCCCTTCCCCTACGTCATAGATCAGCTGGCGCAAGGTAGTCCCCATGGGAACCTCCACCAGGCCGGAGTGATTGATCTTTCCAACCAGGGCAAAAACAGCCGTACCCGGGCTTTCCGGTGTGCCGATACTGGCAAACCACTCCACCCCATTGTTGATAATGGCAGGCAGGTAGCAGTACGTTTTTACATTATTCAAAACCGTGGGTTTGCCCCTGAAGCCTGATTCCGCCAGTCGGGGCGGTCGCTCCCGAGGCATGCCCATTTTACCTTCCATGGAACTAATCAACGCGCTGCTTTCGCCGCAAACAAACGCTCCCGATCCCTGGAAGATTTCAATGTCAAAACTAAAATCCGTGCCCAAGATTGACTTACCCAGCAGCCCCTTTTCCCGGGCCTGTTTAATGGCCGTGTTGACACGCCGAACGGCCTGGGGGTATTCGGAACGAATATAGAAGTAACCAGAAGGCGCTCCTACAACATAGGCACAAATGATCATGCCCTCGATGACCTGATGAGGATTTGATTCCAGAATGCTGCGGTCCATAAAAGCGCCAGGATCTCCCTCATCGGCATTGCAGATCACATATTTCTCCTGTTCCGGGTTTTCCCATACGGCTCCCCACTTTCTTCCTGCGGGGAAGCCGGCACCACCCCGTCCCCGCAGGTTAGACTTTTTGACAATCTCCAGCACATCTTTCCGCTCCATGCTCAAAACTTGAGGAAGTGCACTGTAGCCGTCTTCAGCAATGTACGCGTCGATTTCTTCAGGGTCAATGAACCCGCAAAGGCCCAGTATCGTCTTGTTCTCGTATACGCCCCGGGGAAAATCTGAAAAGGTGGGGAAGAAATCGTTGGGCTCCAGGGCTACCAGAGAATACTCAAAACAGGGGTCATCCTTTTCCAGGTAATTATCAACAAGGAGCTTGACCAGCCCTTCATCGACGTACCCGTAACTCAAGGAAGGGAATCCCGGTTTGGATATCACAATCAAGTGCTCGGCATAGCAGTGGCCCATGCAGCCCACTTCCATAACCTGGGCATCCAGACCCCGGCGCTCTATCTCTTTCTTAAAGGCTTCCCGAACGTCGATGGCTCCCGCCGCTTTCCCGCAGGTAGCCGTCCCCACCCAAATGACTGTTTTGTCCTTTAAGGATCCCACTTTTTCTTTGGCGTGTGTTTTTAATTCCTCGTAATGTTCCGCGGGTGACTTTTCACTCATGCGTTCTGCTCTCCTTCCCCTTCAGGCTCCTCCTCTTTCACATCTTGCTTTTTTTCTGGTGCTTTTTCATTAAAGTCAAGTAAAAGGCCGTCTACTCGAGTTGGGGTTACGTGACCCTCAACCATATTATCTATGACCACCACGGGAGCCAGGGTACAGCAGCCCACACAGGCAACCCGCTCCAGGCTAAATTTGCGGTCGGGTGTGGTTTCGCCTTCTTCTATTTCCAATCGCCTCTCAAAGGAATCCATGGCGATCTGCCCACCAACCATGTAGCACGCTGTTCCCATGCAAACTTTGATCTGGTGATCGCCGGGAGGATTCAGGCGAAACTGATTGTAAAATGTTGCCATGCCGTAAACATCGACAGCAGGTATACCCATGGCTTCAGCGACTTTTTCCATGGCCAGGTTAGGCAGGTACCCCAGTTGGCCCTGAACCTCCTGTAGGACAGGCAACAGTTTTTCCCGATCCGACTGACACTTTTCCATGATCTGCTCAACAGTTCTTATAATTTCCTCACGTTCTCCTTCCAGCAGCTCCACGATTAACAACTCCTTTATCCGGTCTTTGCATAAGGCCGGCTGCTTTAACCCTTCCCGACCAAATTTCTCACAAATCTTTTTTATTGTAACATATTTGCTGTGAAAGCTGAATATCTTTGCTGGAATATCCGCATAAAAACAACTCATCAAGAGCTAGACTGAAGAGTTGGACCTGTTGATCTTATCATGAATCATTGATAAACTATAGAGTAATTCTTCCAAGTGGAGGCGTGATAATCGTGAAGAAGAGGACTCAATTTTGGGTCATTGTGGCTGTTTTGCTGGTTGCTTCAACCGTTTCCTGGGCCTCGCTAACCTA
>SKMY01000019.1 GCA_007120815.1 Syntrophomonadaceae bacterium
AGGGTACCCCATCGAGGTGCTCCGTCATTACCATGAGACCATGAATCGTTATGCCATCCTGCTTGTGAGCTGAAAAGCCGAAATATCGGTTAATTCAAAATACAATAAGAGGTGGGAAGGAATAAATGAAGATCGGTATTGTTGTGTATTCCCAAACCGGCAACACACTTTTGGTCGCCCAGAAACTTCAGGAAGTACTGGGTGCATCCGGCCTTACAGCCAGTATCGAGCAGGTTACAATCATTGGCAGCGCTTCTCCGGGGAGTAAAGACGTCCAGCTGGACAATACCCCTCAAGTTGATCCGTACGATGCCATTGTATTTGGCGCGCCGGTCCAGGCTTTCTCTCTTGCGTCTGCGATGAAAGCATATCTTGAACAGCTTCCATCGCTAAAAGGCAAAAAAATTGCCTGCTTTGTGACCAAGCAGTTGCCTTTTCACTGGACGGGCGGCACCCGGGCTGTTGGCACGATGAAACAAATTTGCCAGGCCAGGGGGGCAAGTGTAATTGGAAGTGATATCGTTGTTTGGTCCAAAACACGCCGCGATGAAAACATCAACCAATGTGTTATTCACCTGGCAAGCCTGGTGAATAAATCCGTGGCGAATTAATAAGCGCTCCCTGGCACGGTTATATTTTTACTGCCGTGCCGTAAACGAGGATCTCCGCCATTCCGGCGGCCACCTGGGAGGAAGCGAATCGCACGCCGATAATGGCATTGGCGTTCATGGCTTCGGCTTCCTTAATCATGTCATCCATGGCCGAATCCCGCACGCTTGTCAGCAGATCGGCATACTGCCGGACTTCGCCTCCAACGAGATTTTTTAAAGCGGCCAAAATATCTCTGCCCAGATGGGCTGCCTTTACCCGGTTCCCTTTCACGATCCCCAAGACTTCGTATTCCACATTCAGATCGGTTGTGGTAATTAACACGATATAAACCCCCTTAACTTTAATGTCAAGCAACTGCCCTTGCCGGTTTGCGGCTAAAAGTCTTTTCGTTCAAATATTAGTGTTCCCAACAAAAGCAACAATCCATTTAATACCAGCCCGAATATAAGAGGCAGGGCGGCAGACTGGCCGGAGATAAAGTAGTCAACAGCACGCATCTGGTAAAAAATTGAATAAGCCCGGCTCACTTCAAACAACCCCGGCACGGATAGCACCACGCCGATGGCGGCGGCCATTACACCTGCAAAAACCGGTTCTTTATTTAACATGGAAACGATACCGGCTAGAAGATAAAAAACGGCAATCCACACCAGGCTGATCATTAAAGCCGCAAGCAGTCGTCCCCAATCTGCTTCGAATCCCATGAAAAGTGAAGTGATCCAAAAAAACAGGGTGCTTCCACCGAAAACTAAAAGTATCAGCAGCAGCCCGGCCGCTGCTTTGCCCAGGTAACCCTCTTTCCGGGTAACAGGACGTGTCAGGTAAAAGCCCATCGTATTTTTGTTCACTTCTCCGGCAAACTGGAGAGCTGCAATAATGATGGCAAACAAGCTGGCCAATTGGAAAAGGTTTTTAGCGTTCCACTGGGACCAGATGTAAAGGGAGTAATCACCAAAGATCAACAACAACTCCCGGGCTATTTCATACTCCACTAAAATATCCAGCAGCTCTCCCGGAAGATCCCTTGTGATCTGTCCGAAGTAGTGAAAGGTTGTCACCGTTAAAACAGCCAGCCCGGCGTTCAGAACAAGTCCGATAACAATGAACCACTTCAAATGTCGTATCTCTTTAATGACCAGGTTTTTAATGACCATCTTTATCCCCTCCGGAATAATCGTGGAAGAGGTCTTCCAGGCTGCGGTGGTATATATCCAAAACAAAATGCGGGTGCCTGGAGCAGGCCTCAAAAATAGCGCTGAAGTTGTCTTCTACGGTGATCAAGTAGCCCAGTTTCCCTTCCCGGTTGACATCCTTGATACCCGGCATGGAAAGCAGGGTCTGCGGAGGTTCTTTTTGAAAAACGACCCGAATGGTTTTTTCCTCTTTCCTCAAATGTTCCATCGGTGCCACGCGTTTTAACTGACCCTGGTGAATGAAGGCGATCCGGTCGGCCACCCGTTCAATTTCTTCCAGGTAATGGGATGAAAGTAAAACGGTTCTCCCTTCTTGCTCCATGGAATCTTCCAGCAGCAAGTTGATAAATTCGATACGGCGCAAGGGATCCAGGCCCTCCAGGGGCTCATCAAGTATCAATAGCTTGGGGGCAGGGACCAGGGTCAGCACCAGGGACAGCTGGGTTTTCATACCCCGTGAGAGGTTTTTCACCTTTTCTTCAAGAGGCAGGTGGAAACGGGAAAGCAGGTCCCTGCACCTTTTTTCATCCCACTCCGGAAAGAACCCGCCGGTAAATGCTATGATGTCTTTTACGGTCATATAATCGTACAGGTTCGGTTCTTCAGCAATATAACCTAAATTTCGCCTTTCCTGGTGGGAGAGGTGGCGCAGGTCTTTGCCGAAAATTTTTACAGATCCGGATGTCGGATGAATAAGGCCCATAACCGCCTTTATTAAAGTGGTTTTACCGGATCCGTTGGGTCCGACCAGGCCCATGATTTCCCCTTCTTCCAGGTTCAGCGTAATTCCGGCCAGGGCCTGCCTGGTTCCAAAGTTTTTGGTTAAGTCTTTAACGGTCAAGCAGTAATTATTCACCGTCCATATCCCCCCTTTGCCATTCTTCGATAACGTTATGGAACAATTCGCTTAATTTGCCGGGGCCCAGTCCAAGCTGTCGGGCTTCCCGTACCAGGTCGTGGAGCATCCCTTTCATGATCAACTCCTTCTCTTCAATCATGGAAGAAGGGATTTCTTCGGAAATAAAGGTTCCCCTTCCTTGTACACTAACAATCATTCCCCGAACCTCCAGTTCCCGGTATGCGCGGGCCACGGTATTGGGGTTTATGGTCAGGTTTAATGCGACCTCTCTGACTGTTGGAAGCTGGTCGCCCGGTTTTAAAATGTTGCCGGCCAAACCCTTCTCAATTTGTTGTACGAGTTGCTTATAGATGGGAACACCGCTGCGGTGATTGATAAAAAATTTCAATGGGCTCCTCCGCATAAATTGTATATTGTATTAACACTATAGACAATTCCCCTTTATTATATCCCCTCACGTCCTTTTTGTAAAGACCTTTGTAACTGATTAGCGCATTTTTTAAGGGAAGCTGCGAGGACCGAAAGCGGGAAATATCTAGAATGGGAAGCAAGCAGAACGAGCGAAACGGTAGCGGGAAGATCGGGGACGGTTCTGGCGCTTCCGTAGCGAAGCGTAGGACCAGATGTTGGGAAAGCGACAGAACCGTCCCCTGCTTCCCGATGTGTGCGAAATAAGTGAGTAGGCTGAGCAGTACCGACTATTTTTTATGATAACAAAAAACAGGGCCTTTATGGTTCAGGCCCTGTTTTTTCCCCTGCTGAGGGTATCCGGAGTCTTTGGCATTTTTAGAAATTCCGCGGGAATTCTCGGGGTCTATTGACCCCGTGAGGATGTCACGGCTTTTTCTTCATCCGGTCTTCAAGCAGTTCTCCCCCAACCCCAACATCTTCTGGGGTGCTGCTTTTCAGGTAAACCACGAAACTATTCTCAGGTAAACCCGTTACCTCACTGGCTTTTTTTGTGAATGATTTGACCAGTTCCCTTTTCTTTTCTTTTTCCAGTTCAGGACCGTAGAAAAAGATGGTTGGCATAAACTTTTCTACCCCTTTCTTATTGTATTGGTTTATTTTAGTGTATCCCCTATCTGTTACGAAATGCAGGTGAGAAAACGGTTCTCATTCAACCCGCAAGGCATGGACTGCGATCTCCACAACTTTATGGGTTGAAGGAATGAATTCAGGGTGGATAATAACCGGGCTGTGGGTTCCCAGGAGGATGCCAGCTGTTGGAAAACCGCCAATTAAGGTAAAAGCCTGGGAAAGCGCATACGCTGTCTCAATATCCGGGCACAAGATAATATCAAAGTTGCCAGGGACCGGGCTATTTATTCCTTTAAGCTCTGCTGCAGCCTGCTGTATCAAGGCATCGATATCCAGGGGGCCTTCTACCAGGGCATTGAACTGCCCCCGTTGAGACATTTTGGACAAAACGGCTGCTTCCACCGTTGAAGGAATGGCCGGATTAATGGTTTCAATGGCAGAAAGAGCGGCCGTTCTCGGGTTTTCCATACCCAGCACCCGGGCTAGCTCAATAACCTGGTTTAAGCAGGCTATTTTCTGCTCCAGGTTCGGAAAATCATGAATATAGGTATCGGCCATCAAGCACAACTTTTTACGGACTTGATCTTCAAAAATGCTGACAAAACAGGGGGTTTTCTCTAAAAAGCCTTCAGTCTCCAGGAGGGTATAAAAACGCTTCAGGGGAACATCGCCCTGGACCAGGATATCGGCTTGCTTGTTTCTGAGCAAACGACAGGCCTCTTTTACGGCATCCTCATCGCTGCCTTCAAGAAATGTTACCCGGTTTCCTCTGTGAAGGAGTTCTTCTCCTGCAATATCGGGAAATGACTGGCTCTGCGGGGAAGGGGCTACCAGGATGCGCCTGGCGGGCGCTCGATCCAGAATATCAGCAAAAGTTTTCATGGTGACCCTCCTTAAAACGGCATGCGACAGCTACAGCCATGGATATTTCGTCAACCAGGTGGGAAGCGCTGTCGGCACGAGCCGGAATAAGCACCGGTCCCCAGGAAGTCATCACAACACCCCGGCGTTTAACATCCAGGAAAAAATCAAGTTTCACCACACAGTTTCCGGTTACAAGATGAGGCATCAGTAAAATGTTGGGGCGGTTTTCCGGCTCAGCATCAAACAGGTCCTTAAAGCTTCCGCTTCTCACGGTGCAGGCAAAGCCCTGGCGAGACAAGGCGTTTTCTATGTATTCCACTTCAGTATTAGAGGGTAGATCCCGGCTAATCTCTCTTTTGGCAGAAAGTGTCATGATTCTGGGATCGTCATGTCCAAACAGCCCCAGGTACGCAATGGCTTTTTTAACCAGTTCCACCTTGGTTTCCCGGTCAGGCACGATGTTGACGCCGGGGTCCGTCAAGATGACAAAATGCCCCAACGGGGATATCTCCCAGAATGAAGTCACAGCAATGGTCTGCTCTAGACCGGTTTTTTTCATTTTGCGGATAACCGCTTTATATACATAATTGGTGGACATCTGCCCCTTGCTGATTGAATCGACCTCACCTTCACTCAGCATGTCAACCCCTTTGTCGGAAATGCTCTGGGGGTCATCCATAAACAGCTGCTGGAAGCCGCTGATATCAAGGTCGGTTTGTGCTGCAGCTTCCTGCATCAACTCTTTTCTGCCGATCAAAACAGGAATGATCAGCTTACGCTCCCAGGCCATTTTAATCGCTTTCATAAAACTGGCATCCTCAGGAGAAAGGAACGCCAGTTTAATCGGCCCCTTTTCTAACGCTTCAGCGTCTGCTTCGGCAACATTACTTAATTTTTTCATACGGTCGTTTCACCTCACAAATAACCCTAAATTAAAAATATTCTTACAAAATGATCCAGGCCAGCCTTTTTTCGCACTAAGAGGCTATTGCATACAAGCAATGTCTTTACATTGCATTTCTAGAAATATTTCTAGTGATACGCTGCCAGATACTTTGCTCAGTTTGCACTAGCTCGTTGGCTTTGTTGTAAGAGAGAAGGAGAGAAAAAATAGCCATGTTTATCGGTTCACGGGGGTCCAGCCCCGTGATATTTTTTACTTTATCTAACCGGTATTCAACCGTATTCCGATGAACATATAATTCTTTCGCTACCTTGCTTACATTTCCTTTATAATTCAGAAAGGCTTTCAGCGTAAGCAGAAGTTCTGTACCCTTATCGCCCCGGTTGTCTAATAAGGAACTAAATATTTCATTGTGTGCTTTATAGATTCACTGTTCACTTGCAA
>SKMY01000238.1 GCA_007120815.1 Syntrophomonadaceae bacterium
GATGGCCAAGTCCCTGGCCAAAAGTATTGGAGGCTCATTTAACCGCATCCAGTTTACGCCGGACCTCCTGCCGGCGGACATTACAGGGTTCAATGTTTACAACCCACAGTTAAACCAGTTCGCCTTCCAGGAAGGGCCGGTTATGACCCATGTTCTCCTGGCTGATGAAATAAACCGCACCATACCCAGAACCCAGTCCAGCCTCTTGGAAAGTATGGAGGAGAAACAGGTAACCGTTGACGGCGTAACCATGCCGCTACCCCGCCCCTTTTTTGTGATTGCCACGCAAAATCCCATTGAAACGGAAGGGACCTTTCCCCTCCCCGAATCCCAGCTGGACAGGTTTCTGCTTTGTGTTAAACCCGGCTATTCCTCTATTGAAGAGGAAACGTTAATCCTGGAGCGTTTTCAAACCGAGGACCCTTTAGACCGGTTGAAGCCCGTTGTTACACTGGAAGAAGTCCTGGCGCTGCAAAAACACAGGAGCCGGGTCCATGTTTCCCCTTCGGTGCGAGAATATATCGTTACCCTGGTGGGTGCCACCCGCACCGCCAGTCAACTGCGCCTGGGTGCCAGCCCCAGGGCGTCACTAAACTTGATGCGGGCTGCCCAGGCCCTGGCTTTCATACGGGAACGGGATTATGTGCTGCCTGATGATGTTAAGTATCTGGCCGGAGCCGTCCTGGAACACCGCCTGATACTGGACACCCGGGAACAGATCCGGGGCCTGACCAGGGAAAACGTTTTAGAGCAAATTATCGCAGAAGTGCCGGTGCCCATTGGAGAAGCCCCGGCTTATGGAGAATGAGAAAAAATGTCTGGACAAGATAATCAACTTCGGGCCGTGCCCAGTGTTTTTGTGACGGGCCTTTTTCAATTCTTTGCGGGACTGCTTCTTTTTATCGCTTTGCTTTACAGGCAGCCCATGCTGGTCTACCTGGCCCTGTTGGTGCTGGTTATGTTCTGGGGCTCCAGGCTTTGGTGCCGCTTAAGCCTGTTGGCGCTTAACCATCAATTAACCGTCAACCACCAGCGAGTTTTCCCCGGGGAATGCTTTTTATTGCAGGCCCGGGTTGAGAACGTCAAGTTTCTTCCCGTCTGGTTGAAAATTGAGATTCCTGTCTCCAGGCATCTTCACGGGCTGTCGCAGGATCAGCTCACCGACGAGGCCGGGCTGCTTTGGTATCAGGAGGCCGACCTGCAGTGGGCATTAAAGGCCGGCAAGCGCGGTCACTATCAAATTGGTCCTGCCCGGATTCATGCGGGGGACTTTCTGGGATTTTACCAGCGAGAGAAAACATCCCACCAGTGTGTGGAGGTCCTCGTCTATCCCCGGATCATACCCTTAAATCCCCTAACGCTGCCGCTGCGGGATCTTTTTGGTAAACCCGGTGCCCATCATCCCATCCAGGACCCGGTATACCCGGTTGCAACCCGGGATTACCGGTACGGCCGGCCGGCACGGCATATTCACTGGAAAGCCAGTGCCAGGCATAACCGCCTCCAGGAGAAGTTCTTCGAAGCCAGCTCCCAGCACAAAACGACCCTGCTTATTGATGTGGCATCCTTCAAGGATTTAGAGGCAGCGGACCCGTTTGAGTGCACCCTGGAGGCAGCAGCCTCAGCGGCGCTTCTCCTAAAAGAACAGGGCAGCCATGTGGGGCTGGTTACAAACGGGCTGATTGCAGGAAGGGAAAACTGCAACAGCGGGTTGCCTGAGTCAAAAAATCTCCAGTCCATCCCGGCTATTTTAGAGATCCTGGCACGGCTGGACATGAAGCCCATCCTGTCCATGGAGGAACTGCTGCTCCAGGGGCACGGAATTCACCGGGGAACGACAACCTGCCTTTATTTTTGTCACACCCTTGATTTCCAGGCCTCTGCCGTCCGGGCTATTTTACAGGCCCACAATATCCCAGTGGTCTTTTTCAGTTACATTCCTCCTGACGCTGACGCTGAACTGCGGTTAATCGACTGTCCAGTCTATTCCATCCCGGGTCTCCGTAAGCAGGAGGTGACCGCCGTTGGCTGATGGTAGAGGCCGGGTCCTGCTTTTTCTCACGGCCGGGGCCATGGAATTATGCTGGCTTTATGCCGCCGCCTCCTTGCTTCTCGGGTTTACGGGAGTCACCCAGGTACCCCTGCTTGAGCCCGTGGGGGCTTTTTTCCTGGCTGCAGCCCTGACGTTGCGCCTTCAGGGAAAGGGCTGGCGCATTCTTTACATCGTTCTAGTTCACCTGGCCTGTCTGGCCGGGTTCATCCTCGTCACTTTGTACAGCATCTGGGACCATGCCGTCCCGTTTTATCAAGTCAGCTGGGTTGCGGACTTTTTTTACAGGTCTTTTGACCTTCTAGATGTGTTTATCCTGGTTTTGCTGTTTCTCTGGTCTACGACCATATGGCTGGCAGGGATTATGCTGGCCAGGCGAACCAACTCTTTCTATGCCGTCGCTGGCCGGTTTGATATCGGTGTTGCCGTCTTTGTCGTGCTGTTTGTCATTGCC
Organism: Syntrophomonadaceae bacterium; assembly: GCA_007120815.1. The sequence goes on from SKMY01000238.1 coordinate 2,505, forward strand.
GGGGCGGCCGGCGGTACCATCTCCTCCGCGGCGTACCTGGTGATTTCATTTTTTCTTTTCAGCATCCTGACCATCGCCCTGTCCAGAAGCCGGGATGCCACCCAGAAGAACTATCTCTCCGGCTACCGGGGCCTCGGCCTGCTCTTTTCCTTCACCGCCGCGGTTCTGCTGTTCGGGGGAGCGGGCGTGCTGTTTTTTCTGCCTTATTTAACGGCGGCGGCAGATGCAGGTTATGTCCTGCTGGAATGGGCGGGCAAACCCCTGCTTCACTTCCTGGGCCGTGCCCTGGTTTTCTTTTTCAGGTACGGTTCCCGGTCTTCCACCCAGGCCCCGGGAACCTCTCCTGGAGACGCAACCGACCATACCGGAATGCAAACGGGGGAAAGCTCACCCTGGGGACAGCTGGTGGAATCCATTATCGCCTGGGGGCTGATCAGTGCCCTGACCCTGGCGGCCTTGCTGTTTACGGGCTGGTTGCTGTGGCATGTTATGGGCTGGCTCTTGCAAAAAACACCATCCGACAGCCCACAAAAAGCCCTGTGGGAGACCATCTTTGCCTGGCTGGACCGGTGGCGTTCAAGGTGGCAGTTCGTGCTTTCAGGTATCAGGGGGTTGCTCGTTCCGTCGAAGCGGGCACCGGGTGATGGGGAGAAACGATTCAAACAGCTGTTGAAATGGGGCAGTTCCAGCGGCCTTTCCCGCCGTCATACCCAGACACCGCAAGAATACGGGTTATTATTGGGTCAAAAGTTTCCGGCCTTGCGGGAAGACTTCCGGGTTATCACCGAAAGTTTCGCCCTGGAACTGTACGGCGGAAAAAGGCTGGCCACCTGGGAGAAAGCCCGGGTCAAACAGGCCTGGAAAAGGTTAATCAGCCCGCTGCAGTGGCCCAGGCGGCTGCGTTTCCGATGGTTTGGCGGCAGGTAAACATGACCCTCGTAACAGGTCGCTAAGTTTGCAGGTCGGCCGGCGGAAGCTTGAAATGAACCCTGGCGCTTTCCACGAAGATAACGGAACCGATCGTCGGGAAACGGAAACGCCATCTCTAGGCTGGCAGGGAGCATATTTTGGCTTTTAAGCCGGTTTTGGGTATAATAAACAAAAAAAGGCAAGGGGAATAGAGATGGAAAAAGCAACGGTTAGACAACTCGTTAAGGATATGGACCGGTACGACAACAAACAAGTTGAAGTAAACGGGTGGATAAGAAGCAACCGCGATCAAAAATCCTTTGGTTTTATCTCGTTAAATGATGGAACCCATTTTAATTCTATTCAAATCGTCTATGAAAAACAATTTCTCCCAAACTTTGATAACGTGGCCCGGCTGGGCGCAGGCGCTGCAATTACAGTTAAAGGTTCCCTTGTCCAAACCCCCCAGGCCAGGCAGCCTTTTGAGATTAAGGCAGCGGAGATTCACCTGGAAGGGGATTCCCCCAAGGATTATCCTATACAGCCAAAACGCCATACCAGGGAGTTTCTAAGGGAAATGGCCCACTTGCGGCCGCGAACCAATCTCTTCTCAGCCGTTTTCAGGGTCCGTTCACTGCTTGCCTTTGCCATTCATCAATTTTTTCAAGAAAGGGGTTTTATATACCTTCATTCGCCGATCATCACTGCCAGCGACGCAGAAGGTGCGGGAGAGCTATTCGGCGTTACCACGCTGGATCTGAAAAACACCCCCTTTACGGAGGATGGCCAGGTGGATTATGCCGCCGACTTTTTTGGCAGGAAAACAAACCTTACGGTGAGCGGCCAGCTGGAAGCCGAGGTGTTTGCCCTGGCCTTCCGAAATGTGTACACCTTCGGTCCGACCTTTAGGGCGGAAAACTCCAACACCCCCAGGCATGCGGCGGAATTCTGGATGATCGAACCCGAAGTGGCCTTCGCAGACTTAAACGATAACATGGACCTGGCGGAAGATATGATGAAACAGACGATAAGGTACATCATGGATCATGCCGGGGAAGAGATGGCGTTCTTTAACAGGTTTGTTGACAAGGGGTTGGAGGAAAGACTGCAAAACATTCTAAATACCAAATTTGAGCGGATAACATACACAAAAGCCATCGAAATCCTTCAAGCATCCAAGGAGAAATTCGAATACCCCGTTGAATGGGGCAAAGACCTGCAGACGGAACACGAAAGATATATTACGGAAAAAGCATATAAAAAACCGGTGTTTGTAACCGATTACCCCAAGGAAATCAAGGCTTTCTACATGCGCTTAAACGAAGATGAAAAAACTGTTGCAGCCATGGACTTGCTGGTCCCCGGTGTGGGTGAAATCATTGGGGGAAGTCAAAGAGAAGAGAGAGCAGACCGGCTGGAAAAAAGAATGGAAGACTTCAACATCGAAAAAGAAGACCTGTGGTGGTATTTAGACTTGAGAAAATATGGCGGAGTTAAGCACGCCGGTTTCGGGTTAGGTTTCGAAAGGGCATTGATGTACATCACGGGTGTCAACAACATCAGGGATGTTATCCCCTTTCCAAGAACGGTCAATCAATGCGAATTTTAAAGGAGTAACTGGAAATAGAGGAGAAAAGGCCGGCTCTCGGGGGGTGACAGGGGAAGGTTCTTTGTTGCCTCCAACAACGGAATGAAGGTGATAGGGCGCAGGTAACAAAGGAACGCTTTTCTTGTCACCTAATAGAAAAAAGTAATTCCCTGTTTTTGGAACAGGGAATTTTTATATGAAATATGCAACTTTCTATTTAATGAAACGTCATTTATATAGGAGGCACTTTTTTGAGGGTTTTTGCAGTGCAGCGCTGTTAAAAAAAAAACGTTGAAAGGATGGGTCGCATGTACAGATTAATCTACTTACTTGTTGCGCTGTTATTACTTGTTCCAATGGCGATTGGGGGGTGTGTAGACCAGGAGGAAGAGCCGGCTTTGCCAGAGCAGCCGGTGGATGAACCGGTTTCCCCGGAACCTGATCCGCCAGATGATTTGCTGCCCTGGATAGAGGCAAGCCAACTGGAGCCGGAAAAAACAACAACCCTGATAATCGAAGGTATGGAAGAAGACCTGGCTTTAGATTTACATGTGAGTTCGATATATCCATACGCCATCTACCTGGATAAAGAAAGATATCGGGTAGAAGAAAAGGATGACAGAGATATTATTTTGTTCGACACAGAAGCAGATATTCCGGTCGTATCTATGGCCATCTGGTACCGGGAAAGCGTTGAAGCTTCTGAGCTGGCAACGGAATTAGAAAACCAACTAAAAGACCAGTACACCAATGTAACCAATCATGGCCGGGTGGAAAGCCCCCTTCCTGCTCATTATTTATTTGCCGAAAAAGCGGATTCCTCGGACGATACAGTGAAGCGTTATTACCTGGTAGAAGACTTCAACAACGGGGTATTTGTAGTTCAGCAAACTATGTTCTTAGAAGCAGCTGAAGGCCACGGGGCTCGCTTTGACAATATGTTGAAAGAGCTCTTTATCTGGGATTTTGAGAAAGGGGAGTTTGTTCAGCCCTAGCAAAGGATAGCGTTTCTCCGAATTCAAAGACCCAATGATGAGAAATAGCTATAACCGCTTACATTTAAAAAAAGACCCCCAAGGGGGTCTTTTTTTATTCAGCGACATAAAGAAAAAATGGCGATTGACAGTTGAGGCCATGATAGCGTAAGATCATCATGGCATATGTTCACAATAAACAGCGTGTCAGGCCGAGGAGAATACATTTATTCGGTTGATAAACTATGGTAATGGCATATTTTTAGGGGAGGGGATGTCGTGTATACGGCCCTGGTCATGAAACATTTTTTAAATCCCAAGAACGCAGGCAAGATAGCAAAACCCGATGGTGTTGGGACCACGGGGGACCCCAATTGTGGGGACTACCTGCGAATTTATATCTGTGTTGAAGAGGACCGCATATCCGACATCAAGTTTGAAGTGTATGGATGTCCGGCTGCCATTGCGACCAGCAGTGTGCTCACGGAACGGGCGAAAGGGAAAACCCTGGAGGAAGCCCTGAGTATTACAGAAGCAGATGTTAGCAGGGCCCTGGGCGGGCTGCCCGAACCCAAGGAGCACTGCTCCAACTTAGGCACGGCCGCCCTGCGCCAGGCCATAGAAAATTACAGAAAGCGTTTCAGTTTTTCCGATGAACGTGACTGATCTGGAAAAAGGTGTGTTGGCGCTTTTTATACATTGCGTTTGCGGAACTGTCTAGTGTAGACAAAAAGCACTTGCCACCTTTTTCAAAAAAAGATATAATCATTCCAACAACTGCATATCGGGGGTGCTTCCGAGTGGAGGCTGAGAGGAAAAGCGCCATGAAGCTTTCCAACCCTTTGAACCTGTTGTGCGAGGCTTAACGCCTCGTCTGGGTAATGCCAGCGTAGGGAAGGTGATTTGCATGCTAGAAGCGTAGTGTAAATATCGGGCCCTGTGGCCCGTATTTTTATTGTATCACAGGTTTATTATACGTGCTGACCTCTAACTGCTCAGGGAAAAAGTGGAAAGCGCCAGAACCGTTCCCCTGCTTTGCGGCGTTGAACGGGACAATAAAAGGGCTGAGCAGTTACGCTGACCTTAAAGACATGGCCGTGATAGCTTGAAGTCGTGCAAATAAGTCTGGTTAAGCCCCTCAGAAGCGACATACAATGAGATTAGGAGGATAACAATCATGGAAAGTTCAGTTTCGAAAACCTTCACTCTTCGCAGGATAACGGCGGTCGGGCTGCTGGTTGCGCTGGGGACGGTAGCAGCACCTTTTTCCATCCCAGTAGGGGTAGCCAAGGTGTATCCCGTGCAGCATGCCATCAATGTAATAGCTGCTGTTTTAATGGGGCCGGTCCCGGCCGTGGTTGCGGCCATTTTGACCTCAACCCTTCGCAACCTGATGGGAACGGGAACTCCGTTGGCCTTTCCCGGAAGCATATTTGGGGCATTGATGGCGGGCTTTGCTTACCTGTTTTTTAAACGCGTTTACGCTGCCGGCATCGGAGAGGTCCTGGGAACGGGGCTCATCGGGGCCCTGGTGGCTATACCCTTAGCCCGATGGATTTTGGGTTTTGAAGGGCTGGCTTTTGCCTTCATTATCCCTTTTACCCTCAGCAGTATCGCCGGAGCTATTTTGGGTGCGTTAATTTTGCAGCTCTGGAAAAAAAGCGGGGATATCCGATCCCGCGGACTGTAAAGAGCGTTAGATAAGCCCTTCCCGGGCAGGCACTAGCCCGAGGACCTCTCCAGAGATGGTCACGTTTCTATGGTTTCCAGCTCGGTAACAGGCACATAGTATTTCGCATAGCGATTTCCCTGCTGATCCTGGTAGTCGCCCTGCTCATGCGGCACCATCACAGTGGCTCTCTGGGTAATACGCTGAATAAAGCCGTTCAAGTAAATACCCTCATACTCAAAGCGCACGTTCATGCCTGGCCTGAAACCATACTTTACGGCGGCAATTTCTTTTCCCGTGGGCAGGTGATGATATCCTTCTGTATGTCCGAAAAGTTGAAAAGCCAGCGATATAAAGCGTTTATTGCGACAACTAGATTTTCTACAGCAGTGCAGCTCTATCAGGTGGCAGATTTCATGTTCAAAGACCAGCTGCAGGGCATCCAGGGGATCTCGGCATTGGATGCCGTTTACTTTTTTATCCCTTTCCAACTGACCGTAATTGAAAAGAAACCGGGCGCCGATTTTTATTTCATAACGTTCTTGCTCCGGACTAAGGGCATGCAAATTCTTGGGTGAGCATGTCATGCCGGCGCTGCGTGTCATTCGCGATGAAAGGGAGAATAAAATCGTTCCTTTAAACTGCTGGGAAAAGTAATTGTTTAAAAAAACAGAATCATAGAATTGAAATAATAGCTCCAGGTCCAGCCTGGATATACGATTTATTTCTCCGTCTTTGATGTTTGCAGAACTGCTAATCAATAACATGCGAACCAGACTTCTTTTTTTATGGATCTCCTGCTGCGTGTAATTCAACTGCATCAGTTCACGTGTTTTCATGTCTGCAAAACCCTTTCATAAGCATATCAAACAGGATAACAGCTATTTAATTTTTGTGTTCCCAGATTATACCGTTGAGCGCTTTTAGGCAATGACGATATGTTGATCATATTTATTTCAACCGTTATTGTCAATAAAGCAAGTCTATAGGATCGCCATTATCTTTTTAAAAATTAACTTGCCACCTTTTTAAAACAAAGATATAATAACCCTAACAATTTCATGTCCGGGGGTGTCTCCCAGTGGAGGCTGAGAGGAAAAGCGCTACGAAGCTTTCCAACCCTTTGAACCTGTTGTACGGGGCTTGGGCTTCGTTCTGGGTAATGCCAGCGTAGGGAAGGTGATTTACATGCGAAGATGTGTAGTGTAATATCGGGCCCTGGTGGCCCGTATTTTTGTTGGTATGAGAAATGAAAATAGAAGGGGGGAAGCTGTTTTTCAAACAGCGAAAAAGATGATGCGTTGCGTATTATCCATTGCCGGCTCGGATTCTGGAGCGGGTGCCGGCATTCAAGCCGACATAAAAACCATGGCTGCCCTGGGTGTTTACGGTCTGACGGCCATTACCGCTGTTACCGCTCAAAATACCCTGGGGGTGACCAGTTTCCAGATTCTAGATCGAAGCCTGGTCGAGGCCCAGATAGATGCGGTTGTTACTGACTTTCCCGTAGAAGCTGTAAAAACCGGCATGCTGGGGAATGCGGAGATAATAGAAATCGTTGCCGCTAAAATGAAGGAATACCGGCTAAAAAAGCTTGTGGTCGATCCCGTCATGGTGGCGAAAAGCGGCGACGCCCTGCTGGAAGAAGGAGCCCGTCAGGCACTGATAAAGAACCTGCTGCCGATAGCCCGTGTGGTTACTCCCAATATCCCGGAGGCCCAGGTCCTTGCTGAGATGAAGATAGAAACCATCTCCGATATGAAAAAGGCTGCCCGCCGGATCTACCGGCAGGGGCCCTCCTTTGTCCTGGTTAAAGGCGGCCACCTGGAAGGAAGCAGCCAACTGACAGATGTGCTCTTCGACGGAGAACAGTACGGCTATTACCGGGCACCTCGCGTGAAGACCAGCAATACGCATGGGACCGGGTGTACCTATGGGTCTGCAATCGCCTCGTATCTGGCCCTGGGCTATAATGTGCCGGTAGCGGTGAAGCACGCCAGGACTTACTTGCAGACCATCTTACATTCCGGCTTGTCCCTGGGCAAAGGCCACGGCCCGATGGATCACTTCGGAGGGACGGAGCAATAATAAAACTCTGTGGTTATCAACCCGGTAAGGAGGAAAAATCGTGCTTCAACCCGGAGAATTATTAGCCCGGCTTCGCCGGGAAAAACCGCTAATTCACCATATCACCAACACCGTAACGATAGGGGATTGTGCCGATGCAACACTCAGTATCGGCGCCCTTCCGGTGATGGCTCACGCCGCTGTGGAGGTGGTAGAAATGGTTGCTTCCGCCCGGGCTGCGGTGCTGAACATCGGGACCCTTTCTCCCGAACAGGTTAATGCCATGGTGGCCATGGGAAATAAGGCCAGGGAGTTGGGTATACCCGTCGTATTGGACCCGGTGGGAGCCGGTGCCACATCCTACCGCACCGAAACGGCCAATCACTTAATGCGGTCCGTCAGGCCGGCTGTTATTAAAGGAAATGGCGGGGAAATAGGGACCCTGGCTGGGTTCAGGGGTGCCCGGGTTAGCGGCGTTCAATCCCTGGATACGGGCAGTAAGCCGCTGCTGGCAGCCCAAAGGCTGCTTGAAAGCCTGGATTACGAAGCGGTTGTGGTGATTACCGGAGCTGTTGATCTAATTACAGACGGCAGCCGGACTGCCCGGGTTCATAACGGTCACCATCTGCTGCCCCAGGTTGTTGGCAGCGGTTGCATGGCAGGCTCACTTATTGCTGCTTTTGCAGGTGTGGAAAGAGACTTTTTTCGCGCAGCGGCAGCGGCCCTGGCGGCCATGGGTGTAGCCGGGGAGCAGGCAGCTGCTTTTTCACCGGCTGGAGAAAGGGCGTACCAGGAAGAAGAGAAAGACGGTGCAGCTCTAACAAAACTTGGCCCGTCACGTTTTAAGACCCGGCTGCAGGATGCCCTTTTTTTTCTTACCCCGGACCAACTTGACAGGCAGGCCAGAATAGAAGTACAATAAAATAGTGATTTTTGGGTAGTATAAATTAATCATGTAAAAATCAGGAAGGATGTTTTCCGGTGGTTTCTCCCAGAATAAACTTAAGTCTGTACGTGATACTCGACCGCAGCCTGGCCAGAGGCCGTTCACTGGTTCAGATCGCCGACCAGGCCGTCCAGGGCGGAGCGACCTGCATACAGGTAAGGGAAAAGGACATGTCTTCCCGGGAATTATACCTCCTGTCACTTCAGCTCCGGGAATTAACCCGGAAAAGAAACGTGCCTCTGATTATCAATGACCGGCTGGACATTGCCCTGGCCGTAAAAGCTGACGGGGTTCACCTGGGTCAGGACGACCTTCCGGCGGAAGCCGCCAGGCGAATAATTTCCTCCAACATGATCCTGGGGGTTTCTGCGGAAAACGTTCAGCAGGCGTTGGAAGCACAAAAAGCCGGCGCGTCCTACCTGGGGGTAGGGGCTATCTACGCCACCTCCACGAAACCGGATGCCGGTGATCCCATCGGACTCAAGGCCCTTTCAAGCATATGCAGTAAAGTTGATATTCCCGTGGTCGGGATCGGCGGTATTCATGCTGGAAACGCCAGGCAGGTGATAGAAGCAGGAGCCCGGGGTGTAGCAGTCATTTCATGTATCGTAGCAGCTGAGCAGGTCAGAGATGCCGCCGGAGAAGTGGATAGACAGGTTCATGAAGCCCTGAACATGCAGGGGAGGCTGTAACCATTGTCACGCCGCTTAAAGGAAGTAACCATCTATACCGACGGCGCCTGCCGGGGTAATCCCGGCCCCGGAGGCTGGGCAGCGTTATTGATGTTTCAAGGCGTCGAAAAAGAATTGACCGGCGCAGAAAAAAACACCACCAACCAGCGTATGGAGATGATGGCTGCCTTACAGGGACTAAAGGCCTTAAAAGAGCCCTGCCGGGTTTTTCTTTACTCCGACAGCGCCTACCTGGTTAACGCCTTTAACCAAAACTGGCTGAAAAAATGGCAGCGCAACGGCTGGATGACGATTAACGAGAAGCCTGTGGTTAACCAGGACCTCTGGAAAGAGCTTTTAGAGCTCTCCCGGAAACACCGGGTCGAATGGATCAAGGTAAAGGGGCATAGTGACAACGCCCTGAACAACCGGGTAGACCGGTTGGCCCAAAAGGCAATTGATAAACAGTAACTAGTTAGCGCACTTTTTAAGGGAAGCACCGGTAACGGTTCTGGCGCTTTAAACTTAAAAAGGAAGCAAGAGAACCGTCCCCGTGCTTCCAGAGAACCGTCCCCGTGCTTCCTATCACTATGAAGAAAGGTGATCATATTGCAGCGTGTTTTGTTTGAAATCGGCAATTTGCCCATATATGCATACGGTACCACGCTTTTTCTGGCCTTCTTAATTGGAATAGCCTGGGCCCTGAAAGAAGCACCCGACAAAGGAATTGATCGGGATCACTTCATGGAAATATCAATCATCGCCATCATTCTAGCCATTATCGGATCCCGCATTGCATTTGTAGTGTCTTACTGGGACTATTTTCAAGGCGGTCCCTGGTGGCGTGCCTTTGCTTTCCGCGACGGCGGCTTAATCTTTTACGGCGGGTTTTTTGCCGCCCTTTTGGGTGCCCTGGTGTACTGCCGCTACAGGCGTATTTCCTTTTTTAATGTAATGGATTTAGCGACTCCGTTTATTGCGTTGGGTTATGGCATCACCCGGGTGGGTTGTTTCTTAAACGGATGCTGTTACGGTCAACATACCGATGGCCCCTGGGGCGTGATTTTCCCCGTTTTAGATAGTGGGCTTCGCCATCCCACCCAGCTTTATTCATCGTTTGCTGCGCTGTTTATTTTTATCATCTTAAGGCTGGTCAGGCCCTACAGCTATTTTAACGGGTTTTTATTTTTCCTGTTTATGGTTTTGTACGGCATCTACCGTTTTGTCGTTGAGTTTTACCGGGTTGATCCAAACGTGCTGGGACCGCTGTCCCTGGCCCAGCTCGTCGCCCTGGCCATGATTGCTGCAGGAGCATTTGTCCTGATCTGGAAGAAGAAATCGGAGGAAGAAAAGATTCTTTCAGAGCGTTAATGGGGTAAAGGGGTGGAAAAAATGAATACACAAATAACAAACCAACCGCAATTCGTGCGCATTGGGCTGGATATGGGCACGTATGCTGTTAAAGGGGCTCGGCTGGACGACAACGGGATAAAGAAAATAACAGTCCCCACGGCGGGCAGCGCACTGGAAGCGGCCGGTACGTGCCTCGAAAACCTCCTGGAAGATACCAACACAGAAAAGGTTTTGCTGGGGATTTCCGGTGCCAATGCCGACCTGCTGGCCGACCATTTGGGCATCAAACCCTTTCTGGAGATTGAGGCACTCCAGGCGGGATTGGCCTTTCAAGACATTGAAGCACCTGCGGTGCTCTCCCTGGGCCACGAAAACATGTATTACCTGGAACTGGATCCATCGGGCCTGGTGCGCTTTTTCAACCGTAACGGGCAGTGTGCGGCAGGGAGCGGGGCTTTTTGGTACCAGCAGGCCACCCGCATGGGATATAACGACCGGGAACTGGCCGAAATCGCCCTAAATGCTGAGGGAGATGTCAAAATATCCGGTCGCTGTGCTGTATTTGCCAAGTCGGACATGACCCACGCCATCAACGAGGGGGCCACCCAGGGCATGGTTTCAGCGGGAATGGCCCGGGCCTTGGCTGACATGGTGCTTTCCGGCGTGGCCCTTAACCGAATCCGGGGACCGGGCAAGGTTTTCGCTGTAGGCGGCGTAGCCGAAAATAGGGCCGTCATGAAATACATTGAAGAGTACTGCCGTGAACACGCCGTGGAAATGGTGGTTCCCTCTGAACATGAATACCTTAACGCCCTGGGAGCTGCCAGCCTGGCCCAAAGGGACCGGAACCTGATACATATTACTGGAGTAAATCTTAAGGAATTTCCAAAAAACGACTTTGTCCCTGAAAACCCTTTATCACCGCTGGATCCTGGACGCATTCGCTACATGGAACCGCCTTCAGAGGCCCACAGCTGCTTCGATCTGTCTAAGGCGTATGTCGGAGTGGACTGCGGCTCAGTTTCGACCAAATGTGTCCTGCTTGACGGTCAGGGGCGTTTCATCGGCGGCGTGTACCTGCCTACAGCGGGCCGTCCGGCTCTCCAGGTTCTTGAGCTGATGAAAGAAGTGGAAAAGCAATACGGGGGCCTGTTAAAGGACGTTCCCATGGTGGCATGCACCACCGGTTCCGGGCGTTTTCTTTCCCAAAAGATACTCAGTGCAGAATACGCTGTAGACGAGATTACCTGCCAGGCAGAGGGCGTCAAGTACCTCTGCGGCGACCGCGGCACCCTGTCCATCATCGAAATAGGCGGGGAAGACTCCAAGTTTTTACAGATTAAAGACGGGGTTCTCTTCGACTACCGGATGAACCCGGTTTGTGCCGCCGGAACGGGCACCTTCCTGGAAAACCTGGCCGGCCTTTTAGGTGTGCAGATCAAGGAGGAATTCTCTGAGAAAGCCTTCCAGGCGGACTATGCCATTGACCTGGGGGATACGTGCACGCTCCTTTCCCAATCCGCTCTCATTGCAACCGCGTCCCGGGGCCTGCCCTTAAACGCCCAGCTGGCCAGCCTGGCCTACTCATCCGCCCGGAACTACATCAACCGTACAGTGGAGAACCGCCCCATGGAGGGCACGATTGTCTTTACCGGCGCCACGGCCAAAAATCATGCCCTGGCCAGCGTCTTTGCAGCCGAGTATGACGCTGACATCCTTGTTCCCCCATACCCTGAGTTAACCGGGGCTTTGGGCAGCGCTGTAATTGCCCGCGTTTTTCACACTATGGAACGAAAAGGCGATTTTGCATTCCGCAGCTTACAGCATTTAAACGCTTTTTCCGTTGGAAAAACCCGGTGCCGCGCCAGCTGTGAGCATGAGCATCACTGTACCCTGGATGTCATTGAATTTACGGACCAGAGCAAGTTTCTTTATGGGGACCGCTGTGGACGCTACTCCGGCCTGACAAAAAAAAGTGCCCGCAGTGACTTTCCCGATTACATAACCCTTCGAAACCAGCTCTTTTTCCAGGCCGCCGGGGAACCGAAAGTTGGCGGCCCGCGGGTAGGTATTGCGCAAAGCGGCCTGTTTTTTGACCTTTATCCGTTTTGGGCGGCCTTTTTTCGGGAACTGGGGGCAGAAGTCGTTCTTTCCCCGGAAACCTCTGATGCCATTCTGGACAAAGGAAAACGCGAGTTGGAATCGGATATGTGCTATCCCCTGGAAGTCCTGGTCGGCCACTACCAGGCACTATTGGAACAGGAAACGGATATTATTTTTATCCCGGAAGTGGTCGATATGGAGCCGCTGCCCTGGGCACCCTCCTGGCCCCGGGGTTTTACCTGCCCTCTGATGCAGACGATTAAGGGCGTGGTGGCCAATTCCCTTGAAATGGATGAAAATAAAATGCTCTATGCCCAGCTAAACTACCGGGATGGGGCACAGCGCATTATCCATCAACTGGACTCAACGGCCAGAAAGGTTTTGGGTGAAGCGTTTACCCGGGAAAAGCTCAAAGAAGCTGTCGAAGCGGGGTACGGGGCCCAGGGTCGTTTTCGGCAGGCCTTGCTGGAAGAAAGCAAAAAGGCCATGGACACACTGCGCTCTCAACGGGAAGCGGTAGCAGCTGTGTTCCTGGGCCGTCCTTACACCGTCTATGATGATTTTGTATCCAAGGGTTCCCTGGACCATGCCCGTCAGCGAGGCATACTGGCTGTTCCCCAGGACTTTTTATTGGAATACCTGAGTGCCTGGTACAGTGGGGAAATTAGCGATCCCGACCTGGACCCTTTCCGGGAAGACTTTTCCCGGGAACTTAACCAATTCCTGGTTAAGGTGGATAACATCTATCCCATCCAGCTTCAAAAGATGCTTTCCGCTGCCTTTTGGGCCCGATTTTTAAACGATCGCCAGGATCAAATTGGGTTTCCTCGTTTGAATATTATTTTCCAGGATCCTTTTAAATGCGGGCCCAATGCCATGTTGCGCCACTTCCTGGGCAACCTGACGGGTTACCTGCGGCTCACCCTGGATGAACACACGGCTCCCGCGGGTATGATCACCCGCCTGGAAGCGTTTAAGAACACCTGTCTTTCCAGGGATAGCAGCAGCCCCCCCGAGTTTTTATCGCCTCGAACGCGTTCTCTACGCGATACCTCGTGGAAAAAAATTCTCATACCGGAACCCATACAACACGCCCGGGCCATTGCCGCGGCCTTTCGAAACGCCGGGGTTGAGGCGGAGCTTGTGCCCCGAAGCAGCGACCGGGACCTCTCCCTGGCCCGTCGCTACGTAAACGGCGATGAATGTTTACCGCTCATTCAAAACGTGCAGGACTTCCTGGAATACTTGAAAAATGGAAGCGTGGAAGAAAGCCTGGATGATCTCGTCTTTTTCCAGGGCTGGGCCTGCGGCCCCTGCCGCTACGGGCTGTATGCTTCAGCCCAGTCCATGCTCCTTAACCGGGCCGGGTACGGGGAAGAAAGAATTTGCTCCGTCAAACTGGCCGATGCGGTAAAAAGATTTGGATTTTCTTATATCGTTAAGGTATTTGACGGGATGGTAGCTATGGACCTGCTCTACAAGATGCTATTAAGGACGCGGCCCTATGAGCGGGTTGCGGGCCAGAGCGACACCCTCTTTGAGGCCTTCGCCGTAAAACTGGTCCAGGTGTTGGAAAACGAGCGCATCAGCACCCCCCAGATCCTTGCTGGAAGGCATTTAAAGTCTCTCAAAGACCTGCTCCGCGATGCGTCAGCGTCTTTTAAAGAGGTGCCTAAAAGAGGGGAAAAACGCCCCCTGATTCTGCTGGGCGGTGAGTTTTACGTAAGGTTGGACGACCGCTGCAACCAGGATCTGATCCGCAAGATCGAAGCTGAGGGCGGAGAAGTGTCCATGGCGCCCGCCTCGGAACTTTTCGCCTATACCACCTACATCAATTATGAAGAGGCCCGGGCTGCGTACCAACTCAACCGGAACTGGTCGGCACTGTTAAATAAAACGGGGTACGGATTTAGCCACTGGTTGGCCCACCGGGACGAAAAAAGCCTGGAAGAGGCCTGTGGGGACCTGATCCATGACAGGGAGCCGTCTCCTGAGAAAATTCGGGACATGTCAAAGAAATACGTTTCTGAACACTACGGTGGAGAACCCCCCATGGCCATTGGAAGAGTCTGCGCTTTTGCCCGGCAAAATGGGGTTTCCGGGGCCATTTTCGTCGCCCCCTTTACCTGCATGCCCGGCTCCGTCGTGGAATCGCAGATGGGCGCCATGCGGGAAGAATTGGGCCTGCCCATGGTATCCATTTATTATGACGGTAAAGAAAATGCCAACCGGGAAGAATTTATAGAGAGCCTGATCTTCCAGGCCAGGCAGCGAGTCGAGAGGAGGGTAGAATAAAGTGGTAAATCTAGGTCCGGCAATTATTGGTGTTATCGGGCTGTTTTTTGCCATCGTATACCTGTTCCAATGGCTTTGGAATATAACCATGCCCGATGTGTTTGGTTTAAAGATCATTTCATACTGGCAGGCCCTGCGCCTGCTGATCATTGCCGGCATACTTTTTGGCGGCGGCGCCATTATTTCTGGTTAAAACAAGATTCCCCGGGAAATATATTTTGGTAAGAACCGCCTCATACGCCTGCGGGTAAAGCAAAGAGACTTGAACTGTGAAAACCGTTTACTTATACCAGCAGAGCAGAACCAACAAGACTGTAACCGGCTGCACGGGACTTATCCTTTACCCGGGATCAACGCTTTGAAATGAATGGAGGAAAAAATGTGTTTGATTTCTTGTTAAACCAGGAGCAGCTGAAGCTAAGGGATCAGGTCCGCGACTTTGTTTATCAGGTCCCTCGCCAACTGGTCCTGGATATGGATGCCGATAAGATCACGTTCCCCAAGGAATTTCTTCAAGAAGCGGGGCGCCGCAACCTCATGGGCTGCCGGTACCCCAAGGAGTGGGGCGGCCGGGATCTGGATTGGGTAGCAACCGCCGCGGTCATGGAAGAGGTAGGCACCCTGGGTTATATTTTCGCTTGCGTTTTCGGTGTAGGGGCCGAACTGGTCTGCGACGCCATTATCCAGCACGGTACTGATACCCAGAAAGAAAAATACGTTAAGCCCCTGTTGGCCGGCGAACTGTTCGCCGCCGAATGCCTCACGGAACCCCGGGGAGGTTCCGACTTTTTTGGCACTTCCACCAAGGCCGAAGATAAAGGTGATTACTTTATCCTGGACGGCCAGAAGCGCTTTATCGTAGGCGCAGAGGGAGCAGATTATTTCCTGGTCTATGCCCGGACGAATCCGGACTCCAAGGCGCAACCTCACAAAGCACTGACCTGCTTTATCGTGGATCGAACGGAAGATGTAAAAGTGGAGTACCTCTACGGGCTCATGGGGTGCCGGGGGGGCGGGGCCGGGAGAGTACGCTTTGACCATGTCAAGGTTCCCAGGGAAAACATTGTCGGTAAGCTAAACGGCGCCTATGCCGTGTTTAACACCATGATGATCCCGGAACGATTGGGCACGGCGGCTATGACCGTCGGCCCTGCCCGATCCGCCCTGGAAGTGGCCACACGCTACACCAGCAAGCGCAAGGCCTTCGGCCAGGTTATCAACCGTTTCCAGGGGGTGAGCTTCCAGGTTGCCGATGCGGCCATGCTCCTGGACGCCAGCCGATCCCAGGTCTACACCACCAGCCGTGCCGTTGATGCCGGAGAAAACGAGAAGCGGCTGCGCCGCATGATCAGCGAAACCAAAAAATTTGTCACCGAGTCCTGCCAGGAAGTGGTACGAAACTGCATGCAGGTCATGGGCGGCATCGGCTACACCAACGTTTATCCCATCGAACGACACATACGGGACTTAAGCCTGGCCTCCATCTGGACGGGGACCAACGAAGTGATGTCCATGATTGTAGGTCACGAATGGTACCAGGAAGAAGCCGCCCGTTGGGAA
>SKMY01000193.1 GCA_007120815.1 Syntrophomonadaceae bacterium
AGGCACTTTTCTGGAAAGCCTGGTAATCCGCGAACTGACGGAAGGATTTCGCGTTTATACCCCCACCGCGGAGCTTTACACGGAATTAGGCAGTACTGATGTCATTATGCTGCTATGTTTCAGTATTGGCTTAATCCACCTGACGATCGCGCAGGCTTGGAATTTTTTACTGGCGCTAGCCCATCGTTCCTTGCAAGCTTTGGGCCAAGTCGGATGGATGCTCATAAACTTTGGCCTCTTCTACCTGGTTTTAGATATGGTGAGCAACTTTAATCTTGACGAGGCTTTTAGCGCGGGAGGTCTTATTTCGAGCGTAAGTATAAACTCAATTTTTGTCGGATTAGGACTGGTCGTCCTCTTCGGATCACAAAATGGCAGTTTTTTGAAAGGGCTTCTTGCAGGCCTTGGAGGCGTGCCGAACACAGCCTTAAATAGCATTTCAGCTTTTGGTGATATCATTTCCTATGTAAGACTTTTCGCCATGGGGCTGGCTTCAGCGGAAATCGCCAAAGCTTTTAATGAGATGGGCGGTGGTCTTTTATCGGGGAGTACCTTTATTTTTGGAGCGTTGATATTGGTTTTTGGGCACATGTTTAATTTCGTGCTGTGCAGTCTGGGCGTATTAGTGCACGGGATTCGTTTGAAAATGCTGGAATTCTCCGGACGCCTTGGTATACAGTGGTCCGGTTATGAGTATAACCCTTTCAACGTGCAAAGAGATATGGCCTACCCGGCAACAATGTCTGTTGAAACACAAAAAGCAAGCCTCTCTGGTGAAGTTGTCTCGCAAAACCTGAGCTGAAATATCATATAAAATGTCATAACGAAAAGGAGCGAATAATATGGTCGAGTATGGATTTATGGGTATTGGTGGAGCACTTGCTCTTGCTGCTTTTGGTTCCGCATTGGGCATCGGTGCGGCTGGGCAGGCTGTTATTGGGGCGTGGAAGAGGGCTTTTATGCAGAACAAGCCGGCGTCATTTATTCTGTTGGCTTTCACTGGTTTTCCTCTTTCCCAGACTTTTTACGGCTTGATTTTAATGAACTCTATCGTGGCATCGGCACACCTTTTAGATAGCGGGACTATACTTGGCATTGGCGTTTTTGGTGGTTTGGCCATGGGTGCATCTGCTTATGCCCAGGGCAAAGCCGGTGCCGGCGCCGTTGACGCTTATGGCGAAACGGGCAAAGGGTTTACCAACTATGTCTTGGTGCTGGGGGTTATAGAATCGGTTGCTTTGCTGGCAATGGTGTTTTTGATGACTATCATCAACACCATAGTCGGGTAATTCCCTCAGGAAAGTTTCTCATAGGATAAATCCCTGTACCCTGTGCACCAGCTTAATCCGGGTATTTTCATCCCTTTTATGGTGACTGCGTTGCAGGGGTTGTTGTGGCCTTCTGTCCCATTATTATTTTGGGACAGCTTTTTTTTAGCCTGAGAGCAGTTAAACCCTTTCCGTTTCCGCGGCCCGCTCAGGAAGATATTCTTTCAATGTATTTGCCGACTCCCGCAAGGCGTCGGCTTCTTCTTCGCTCAACTGGATGGGTACGATTCGCTGTACGCCTGTTCTCCCTAAAACGCAAGGCAGGCTGATATAGATGTCATTTAAGCCAAAGAGCCCGTATACTTCTGTTGAGACGGTCATGATTGAATTTTCATCCCGCACGATGCTTTCAACGATGCGTGTTAACGCCAGGGAAATGGCAAAATACGTTGCGCCTTTTCCTTCGATGATCTCATAAGCGGCTTCCCGTACTTGCTGCGATATTTCTGCGCGGTTTTCTTCGGAGCAAGACCGGTCACAGTAATGGCAGTAATGATCCAGTGAAACACCGGCAATATTCGCTGAGCTCCACAAAGGCACTTCGGAATCGCCGTGCTCTCCGACAACGTAGGCATGGACATTACGCGGGTCAAGACCACATCGCACGCTCAGCAGATGCCTAAACCGGGATGTATCCAGAACGGTTCCAGACCCGATAACCCGGGTCGGTGGAAAGCCGGAAAACTTTTGGGCCACATAGGACATGATATCTACGGGATTGGTGACAACCAGGAGAATGGGGTCTCGGGTGTATTCCATAATCTGCTCTAAAATGGACTCTATGATTTTTTTGTTGATTTCCACCAGTTCCAGGCGGGATTGGCCGGGACGTTGGGGCGCTCCCGCAGTGATGATCACGATATCTGCCTCTCTGCAATCCTCATAATTTCCCGCATAGATGTTTACAGGCTTTACAAAAGACGCACAATGTTTCAGGTCCATGGCCTCACCATGGGCTTTTTCTTGTATTTTATCAATCAATACAACTTCCCTGGCTGCACCGGCAATCATTAAGGCGTATGCTGTTGTGGCTCCAACAAACCCTGCGCCGACAATGACAATTTTTGACATGGTTATCCTTCCTCAATATATGGTATAGAAATGGCGCTTCCCTGCTTATAGCTTTTATATTATGGCCTTTTTTTAATGAAGTATGTGGTAGACGCATTTTTGGAAAAGGACGGGCATATAATAAAGGAAAAGACAGGAAGGACGATAGCCTTGAAAGGGATTAGCCGGATTCTGTATGAGTTCTCTTACAAAATGCTTGGCGAACACGATGTGATTATAGAAGACAGCCAAATGGATCTGCCGGCTTTGGTCGAGCAGGCCAGGAAAGACTGGCTGGCGGCACTGTCTTTCTTCGACAATGTATCGGAAAAAGAACTGGTGGATCAGGCGATCTATCATTTAAATGCGGCAGAAAGGCGCTACGTGTTCTTGTTGAGCGAGGTAAAAAAAGAAAGAGACAGTGAAGCATCTTGGGGTAAACGAGATTAACTCTGAAGAGGTGTTATTATGTTCGATATTCCACTCAATTATATTGCTGCGTTTTTATTTGGTGTACTGGCCATTTATGTCCTGATCCGTCTTTTGTATTTTCCAGCCAGGGCCTTATTGAAAATTGCAGGAAACGTGGTTATCGGGGGATTGTTGATTGTTGTTTTTAACGTACTTGGTGGGCTCTGGGGTCTATACATCGGCGTAAACGTTTTTACAGCAGCTGTTGCCGGGTTTTTAGGGGTGCCCGGTATTCTCATGCTCCTGGTTTTACAACGGATTAGCGCTTAAAAGGGACGGATAAAATTAAAATGCTGTATAAGAGCTTGCCTCTTTACAGCATTTTTGTATGTACGTACCTGCCTACCTGATAAGCCCAAGGATATAATTGCGGTTCAAGTTGGCTTGAGACAGCATAGATTGGTCAACATTTTTGGCAATAGAAACTTTTAACTGGTCTATTACCCGGCTCGCCCTTTCTTCATCCCGGATAAGGGATTGAGAAGCCATCAAATTTTCCATGGCCACCATAGCTCCTGTGATCTTTTCTTGCAGGATTTCCTGTTTTTGGGACAGGCTTTCCTTGGCAGCATCCAGGTGTTCAAGTGCCCTGGTTAGAGCAGGCTCGTGCTTGGACCATGTTTTGCCGTCACCGGGGGCAAGCAAAGGTTCCAGTTCGCTCAGTGCCGCTGACAGTTCAGGCCGGATCATTTCTGCTGCCTGGTAGCAGGTGCTTAGCTCATCCCTGATTTCCGTGAACTCAAGCGCCCGGGTTGGTGGTTCGTTCCCTTCGTTGGCAAGCATTTCGTGAAGCTGCGTTATTTTGTTTCGCGCTTTATCCAATACCATGCCTTCTTTTTCCAAATGATATAATTGTTCCCGGAATTTTTTTATATTATCGAAATATGCTTGAACGTGCACGCGTTTCCTGTCGGAAGAAATAAGGTTTCCAGGATGATCCTCAAATCCTTTCAGGCTCAGGGGCAAGCATGTCCGGCTGCTTTCGGGCTCCCTTTTGTCCAGGCCGGGAGTCAGGTCCCGGTTTTGATTGAAATGTGCATAACCGCCAATTTTCATGAAGCATCCCTCCTCCGTGAGATAAACATCGTTCCATCGGGTTTATTATATTAGATACACCAAATATTTGCAAGAATCATGGAAGATTTTCCCGTCGCGAAGTTAGCCAAGGTATGGTAAAATTTTATTATGATAGGGCAGGTTGTTCTTACAGCTGAAATTTCCCGCCAGGACCTTGGAGGTGAGTGAAGTGGTATCCAGGTTCAGTCGAACCCCTTTATTTTGGGTTATATGTGCCATTTTGTTGATTTTTGTTGCTGCCGGAGTCGGTTTATATGCCTGTTTTTCCCCCGGCTTTCTTTCAGTTGAGCCCCATGATGAGTACCGGCTGGTTCTGGGTGCAGAATATGTAAATGTTCCAGTCATTGTTGAAGAAAAAGACGTGCTTGTACCTGTAGAAGCGGTAAAAAAATACCTGGATCCGACCCTTTTTTGGGAGCCCGGAGACGGGCGTCTGACGGTAACGACGAAAGACAGGGTTATGCAAATGAACACCGACCAGCTGACGGCTTACATAAACAGGCGAGAGATTCAACTGGATGTTCCCGTTACAGAACGAAATGGCAACCCGTACATGCCGCTGCTACTCTTTGAAGATTTTTATGATATCCAGGTGGAGGTACATCACCATACCCGTGTGGTTGTTATTGACCGGGTAGAGATTCCTTACATGAGGGCTGCTGCAGGAAGAGCCGTTGCTGTTCGCACGCAACCCTCTTTTCGAGCGCCTCGGGTTGTAACATTGGAACCCGATGAATTTGTGCGGGTGTTTCGTGACGATGGAGGGTGGTATCACCTGCGCACGGAGGGTGGGCAGTTGGGGTATGCCCACAAGATGTCTATTCAGATAACCGGCGCAGATGTGGTTAAAGCGCCTGAAAAAGAGCCGGAACGAAAAAGCCCCTGGAAACCCATGGGAGAGCGGATCTGCCTGGTATGGGAACATGTTGTCAATGAAAACCCTTTACCGGAAACACTTCGCCCGATGCCCGGTGTAAATGTGGTGTCACCAACCTGGTTCAGCTTAAGAGATGAAGAGGGCAACCTTAACAACCGCGCCGATCCGGCATATGTCCAGTGGGCCCATGAACAAGGGTACCAGGTTTGGGCGCTGGTAAGCAATAGTTTTGACCGGGATTTATCTGCTGCGGTGCTGCGAGTCGGTGAAAAAAGGCAGAAAATAATCGATCAACTACTTGCCTTTTCAGAACTGTATCACCTGGACGGAATAAACGTAGACTTTGAAAACATGTACCTGGAGGATCGGGACTATTTTACCCAGTTTATGCGGGAATTTGCCCCGTTGGCCCGGGAACAGGGGTTGGTTCTCTCGGTGGATGTAACCATTAAGTCCAGCAGTGAACACTGGTCGAGGATTTATGACCGGCGAGCTTTAGCCGAAATTGTAGACTACGTCATGTTAATGGCCTATGACGAGCATTGGGGGACAAGCCCTGTAGCCGGATCCGTGGCCTCACTTCCCTGGGTGGAGCGGGGATTAAGAGGTGTCCTGGAGGAGGTTCCTCCGGAAAAACTGCTGCTGGGTGTGCCATTTTATACGCGGCTCTGGGAAATTGAACACCTGGAAGGCGGCGCCGAAAATGTTTCTTCGCGAGCATATGGCATGGATCGCATTCATCGAATTCTCCAGGAACACGATGCGGAGATCGTTTTCTGTGAAAAAACAGGGCAGCATTATGCCAATTACCATAGTCAGGGAAAAGAATACAGGGTTTGGTTAGAAGACGAGGAATCTCTAGCCAGCAGGTTAAAAATTGTCGAACAATATAACCTGGCCGGAGTGGCCGCCTGGCGGAGAGGTTTTGAAAGCGCTGATGTATGGGCACTTTTTG
>SKMY01000212.1 GCA_007120815.1 Syntrophomonadaceae bacterium
GGCAAAGGCACAGGACGTCGAGTTTACGGACCTGAGGTCTCACGCCGCTGTGCTGATGGAGCATACGTCGGGAAAGGTCATATTCGCTCAAAATGCTGAAGAACCCCTTCCCCCGGCCAGCCTGACAAAAGTCATGACCTTGCTGCTGGTTTATGAGGCGCTGGCAGAAGGTAGAATATCCTGGGATGAGCGGGTTACCATAAGCGAAAGCGCCTGGGCGACAGGCGGTTCCCAAATGTTTTTGGAAATTGGGCAGCAGGTTCCTGTAAGTGAGCTGGTTACCGGCATCGCCACAATTTCAGCCAACGACGCCTGTGTGGCCATATCGGAGCATTTATACGGCTCAGAGCAATTATTTGTCAGGGAAATGAACCGAAAGGCCCGCGACATGGGGTTGCCCAACACCCATTTTGTGAACACATCAGGGCTTCCTGATCCGGAACACTATATCTCAGCCATGGACATGGCCAGGATAACCCATTATTTTATAACCCATTACCCCGAAGCTTTGGAGCTCCACGCTGAAAAGGAGTTTACCTTTAATGAAATACTACAGTACAACCGAAACCCCCTGCTGGGACGATATCCGGGGGCTGACGGGTTAAAAACCGGTCACACCAGGGACGCAGGATACTGCCTGGTAGGCACAGCCGCCCAAGACGGCATGCGTTTTATCACCGTGGTGATGAATTCGCCCAGCAACACGGGGCGGTTGAACGATACGGAAACCATGCTGAACTATGCCTTCCGAAACTTCACCCTTCACCGGATTTTTGACCCGGGCGAAGTCGTTGAGTCTGTGAAAGTTTCCGGAGGGGAAGAACGTTTCGTTGATGCAGTCGCGGACCGAGCCGTGGAAGTTGTGATCCCGTTTCTCCGGGAAGACGACGTAGAATACCAGATCGAAACACCCCAGAGTATCCCGGCAAGAGTTGAAAAAGGGACACCTGCGGGTTACGTTGAGGTGTCCCTGGATGGCTATTTAACTGAAACCTTCCCTCTTTCCACGGCCAACGACGTCGAGCGGGCCGGGAGAATATCCCTGTTTTTTCGAGCCATTGGTGATTTCTTTGGAAACATATGGTGGACTTTTGTAGAATGGCTGAAGAGTATTATCCCCCTCCCCATGGAATAGGTGTGTTTAGTGGGAGCCTCCTACACTGTTCTCCCCAAGGCTGCTTGGGCTGCTGCCAGCCTGGCGACAGGCACCCTGAAAGGAGAGCAGCTCACGTAATCCAAGCCGAGGCTGTGGAAGAACTCGATAGAACTGGGATCGCCACCGTGTTCCCCGCATATTCCCGTTTTTAAAGTTGGCTTGTTTTTTCGCCCTTCATTAACCGCCTGGGTCATCAGGCTGCCTACTCCTTCCCGGTCCAGGACGGCAAAGGGGTTATCCGGCAGAATTTTCTGCTGGACATAAAAGGGCAGGAATTTCCCTTCGGCATCATCTCGGCTGAAGCCAAAGGTTGTCTGGGTTAAGTCGTTGGTGCCGAATGAAAAAAAGTCCGCCTGCCGGGCAATCTCCCCGGCCGTCACACAGGCCCGCGGCAACTCAATCATGGTTCCGATGGAGAAATGGAAGTAGACACCCGTCTCCTCCATAACCTGCCCGGCCTCGGTCTCCACCACCTCCCGCATGATCTCCAGCTCGCGGACGTGCCCCACCAGGGGGATCATGATTTCCGGAAGGACATCGATGCCTTCTTTTTTTAATGTAACCACTGCCTGGCAGACCGCCCGGACCTGCATGCGATAGATCTCCGGGTAAACCAACCCCACCCGGCATCCCCGGTGCCCCAGCATGGGGTTAAATTCATTTAGGTTGCGCACCTTTCTCAACAGCCGTTCTTTTTCTTTTAATCCCGCCCCTTGTTCCTTTCGTTCCTTCAGGCAGGCAACCTCTACCACCAGCTCTTCGATATTGGGTAAAAACTCGTGCAGAGGCGGATCGAGCAGGCGAATGGTCACGGGCAGCCTGGCCATTTCTCGAAAGATTTTTTCAAAATCTTCTTGCTGAATGGGCAAAAGTTGGTTTAAAGCATCGGTGCGCTCTTCATAGTTTTCCGCCAGGATCATTTTCTGGACCAGGGGAAGGCGTTCGGCATCCATGAACATGTGCTCCGTGCGGCAGAGCCCGATCCCTTCGGCGCCGAATTCCCTGGCCTTTCGCGAGTCGTTTAAGGTATCGGCATTGGCCCGTACCTGCAGCTTGCGTACGCCGTCAGCCCAAAAGAGCAGCTGCTTGAACTCCGGGCTTAACAAGGGTGGTATAAGAGGAACTTCCCCGGCGTACACACAGCCGCTGGTTCCGTCAATGGTAATAATTTCGCCTTCTTTGATCGTCTTGTTCCCCACCTGGAAAAAGGCGTTCTGGGAGTCAATTCTAAGGGCGTCGCAGCCGCTGATACAGGGTTTCCCCATGCCTCTGGCTACAACCGCAGCGTGGCTGGTCATCCCCCCCCGGCTGGTCAGCACCCCCTGGGCGGCTACAATGCCGTGAATGTCATCGGGGGTGGTTTCGGAGCGCACCAGGATAACCTTTTGGCCGTCGAGCCCTTTCTTCTCCGCCACGTTGGCATCAAAAACTACCCGCCCCCAGGCTGCCCCCGGAGAAGCCGGCAGGCCTTTGGCCAGGGGTTCCGGTGTGTTTGACAGGTCAATCCTACGGTGTAATAGCTGGACAAGCTGGGAAGAGTCGATACGCAGTAGCGCTTCTTCCCTGGAGCATTTGCCCTCTTCGACCAGGTCAACGGCAATTTTCACCGCTGCCCCGGCTGAACGCTTCCCGGTGCGGGTCTGCAAAATGTACAGAACCCCTTTTTCTATGGTAAATTCGATATCCTGCATGTCGCCGTAGTGTTTTTCCAGGATATCACAGATCAAGGTAAACTGGCCATACACTTTTGGATTTTTGTCGTGAAGGGTGGAAATGGGCAGGGGCGTGCGAGTGCCGGCCACTACGTCCTCTCCCTGGGCATCAAAGAGGATTTCCCCGTAGAGCTCTTTTTCTCCCGTGGAGGGGTTTCGGGTAAATGCCACCCCTGTGCCGCTGTCCTCCCCCATGTTCCCGAATACCATGGCCTGGATGGTGACGGCGGTTCCCAGGTCATCGGGTATGCGGTTCAGGCGGCGGTACACTACTGCCCTGTCGTTGTTCCAGGAGTCAAATACCGCGCGAACCGCCCCCAGGAGTTGTTCATGGGGGTCTTGGGGGAACCCATAGCCGGGGGCTTCTCTTTTGACCACGTCTTTGTACTGCTGGACCAGTGTTTCCCAGCCTTCATCGGGGAGTTCTCTGGGGTTCTCAACTCCGTAAGTCTTTTTAACGCTGTCAAGTACGCGCTCAAAGTGGTAGTGCCCCACTTTCAAGACCACGTCGCTGTACATCTGCAGGAAGCGGCGGTAACAATCCAGGGCAAATCCCCTGTCACCGGTCTCCAGGGCCAGGGCTTCGACAGTTTTGTCGTTTAAGCCCAGGTTTAAAATGGTATCCATCATTCCGGGCATAGAGTGATAGGAGCCAGAACGCACCGATAGCAGCAGGGGGTTCACTTCTCCGCCAAAGGTTTTATTAGCCTGCTTCTCCAATTGTACAAGGGCCTGGAATATATCCTGCTTTAATCCTTCGGTAATCAATTCTCCGTGACGGTAGTAATCATTGCATGAATCTGTGGCAATCACAAAACCCGGGGGGACCGGTAGACCCAGGCGGGTCATTTCTGCCAGGTTGGCTCCTTTTCCACCCAGTACTTTCTTCATCCCCGCATTCCCTTCGGCGAACGTATAGACGGATTTACTTTGGCTCATCCTTTTCTATCTCCTTTACCACGTGTAATACCTTGCTCGCCACTTCCTCAACGGCTTTGTTGGACACATCAAACACCGGACAGCTAAGCCTGCGCATGATCCGCCGGGCGTATTCCAGTTCTTCCAGGATCCGCTCCATGTTGGCATAATTGGCCTTGGCTTTCAGGCCCAGGGTGTTTAGTCGTTCCATGCGAATTTCCCGAAGGATCTCCGGATGGATGGTCAGGCCGACAATCCGGTTTTCGGGGATCCAGAACAGCTCCTGGGGCGGTTCCACTTCAGGGACAAGGGGTGAATTGGCTACTTTGAGTCTTCGGTGAGCCAGGTACATGCTCAGGGGGGTCTTGGATGTCCTGGAGACACCCACCAGCACCACGTCGGCCTGCAGAAGTCCTTTTGGATCCTTTCCATCATCGTGTTTGACGGCAAACTCAATGGCAGCGATTCGGCGAAAATATTCTTCATCCATGCGGCGGACCAGGCCCGGCTCCAGGCGGGGATCTGCCGGCATAATCTTTGAGAACGCTTCCAGCATCGGGCCTAAAACATCCACAATAGGGATATCGTACTTCGCGGCTTCCTGGAAAATAACCTGCCGGAGTTCAGGCATGACCAGGGTAAAGGCAATCATGCATTTCTCCCGGGAGGCTTCTTTTACCACCTGCTTTAAGCGTTCCGCACTGGTTAGAAAGGATTCCTTTCGAATCGCAATATGTCCGGAATTAAACTGGCTGGCCACCGCGTTGACAACAAATTCTGCTGTTTCTCCGATAGAGTCTGAAATTATGTAGACCTTCGGATCTTCTCGTTCCTGCAACGTGTAACAGACACCTCCTCAACAATTCCCTCTTTATTTTTTATTCATATTCCACCTGGCAACAAAAAATCCTTTATTTAAATTGAGACACTAGGAAGGAAAGACAATTTTCGAAAAATCGGCCAGGTTCAAATACAATCTCTGAAGACCCAGCAGCAAGGCCAGCCTGTTTTTGCGCAGGGCATCGTCCTCAACCATGACCAGGACGTCATCGAAAAACAAATCGATATGTTTTTTTAGGCCCGAGAGTAACGTCAGGGCACCCTCCAGGTCGTTTTCATCCAGAGCGTTTTTCAGCTGTGAGACGGCCGCCAGGTATTGTTTATAGAGGTTTTTTTCGGTGTTTTCCTGGAGCAGGTTTTCGTCTAGCGCCAGGCCGGGGTCTGCCTTCCCGGCCAGGTTGGCCAGCCGGATGTAGGCCGTTGCACAGTCGGCAAGGCGCTGGTCCCATCGCATTTCCTGGAGAAAATAAAGCCGTTTTTCAATGCCGGGCACCTGATCCAGGGGTGAATGCAAAACTGCTTCCACCACATCGTAATCCAGCCCCTTTTCCTGGAAGAAAAAACGGGCCCGATGCCATGTAAAATCGGTTATCTCATCGGTTATTTCATCGAGTTTGAGTCCATGGAGCCTTTCCTGGAAGAGTTCAAGGGCGCTGCGGATCAACAGCTTAAATGAAACATTGATCCCGTGGTCCATTAAGACCTGGAGCAGCCCCAGCCCCTGCCGCCTCAAGGCATAGGGGTCCTGGGACCCCGAAGGGCGTATTCCAATGGCAAAGCATCCCACCAGGTGGTCGGCCTTGTCTGCAATAGACACCAGGGCGCCTGGAAGGGTCTCTGGAAGCTGATCCCCGGCAAACCGCGGCCGGTAGTGGTCCAGTATGGCCCGGGCCACTTCCGGGCTTTCACCCGATTTCCTGGCGTATTCCTGACCCATGATGCCCTGGAGCTCGGGAAATTCACCCACCATGTTTGTAACCAGGTCGGCCTTGCAAAGGTACGCCGCTCGATTGGCAGCTTTTATCTCTTCCGGTGTCATGCCCGGCACCTGATCGGACAGAAAGTCCACCAGGGCCATCATTCTTCGAATTTTTTCGTAGACAGTCCCC
>SKMY01000069.1 GCA_007120815.1 Syntrophomonadaceae bacterium
ACCAGCATCCTACCCAGGCCTTGCTGGATATCTATACCTTGAAAAGGTGCTTTAGAGCCCATGGGGGAATTGATGGAAAAGCAATTGCTTTTGTGGGTGACCTATTGCGAGGACGGACCATTCGTTCCCTGGCCTTGCTGCTGAGCAAGTTTGAAGGCGTGAAGATGTACTTTGTAGCGCCTCCCGGTTTTCAAACCGGTAGGGATATCGTAAGCGTGCTGGAAAATGAGGGGATTTATTATTCACTGGAAGATGATTTTGAGTCTGTCATACCCCGGGTCGATGCCATTTACATGACCCGCTTGCAAGATGAATGGGATCAGAAAGAAGGAACAGTCGGGCATATTGACATGAACCGCTATTCTTTCCAGGAGCGCCACTTAAAGCTTCTTCAGCCCCACGCCGTGCTCCTTCATCCCCTGCCCCGCCGGGAAGAGATCGCCCCGGAGGTTGATAAAGATCCCCGGGCCGTGTACTGGCGGCAGGTCCGAAACGGCATGTGGATCCGAATGGCGCTCATTTCCATGATATTCCAGCGTGAAGGACAAATTATAGATTATTATGAACATCAGGTGAAGAACTAAGAGGGATTAAAAGAAACATTCCATTGGCTTACCACCATAACTTCCATAAACACCATAACCACCCAACCTGTCGAAGAGACCGTTAATCCTGGAAAAGCTTAACAGCGGGTTTCAAATACAGGTTTTTTTATTTAAATTGGCGTTTCCGCTTCCTGTATCGGTTCCGGTCGTTCTTCGAGGAAAGCGCCTGAGGTTCATGAGCTTTTCCAACCCGCAAGAAAAAGCTTAACGGCACGGCAAATTTATAGCAGGTAATATCAATAATATGACGAAATGTAATATTAAGGGGTTGAATTCCATCAATGAGCGTGTTTTCTTTTATCGTGCAACATTTTTCCCGTATCATGGAATATACAGCCAACCATTTTACCCTGGTTTTAACGGTGATGGCTTTGTCAATGCTCCTCTGGTTTTCAGTGGGTGTTGCCATCAGCCGCCATGATAAGATTGCCGGTGCGGTTTTGGGCCTGGGAAACGTGCTCTTTTGTATTCCAAGCATTTCTCTTTTTGGCTTGTTCATGACAATTCCTCAGCTGGGCCTGGGAAGGCGTTCGGCAGTTTTGGCCCTGGTCCTTTACGCCATGATGCCTTTGGTTAGAAATGTTTATCGGGGAATTAAATCAGTTGATCCCCGGGTTGTAGAGGCGGGTCGGGGAATGGGATTGTCCCAATGGCAGATCCTCTGGCAAATCCAGGTTCCCATGGCCTGGCCGGTGATTTTTGCCGGCATACGCGTGACGGTTGTTATGATAACCGGTATAGCTACGGTAGCAACCTTTATCGGTGAAAGAAACCTGGGGCGTTTAATCCATCACGGGATTACCCGTTCCCAGTCTGATATGATCCTGGCCGGCGCCCTTATCGTGTCGGCTGTCGCCCTTTTTTTGGACTTCTTCATGGGGGTGCTGGAAAAAAGGCTCGTATCGCCGGGTTTACGTTACCAGCAGCGAGAATGATATTAGGGGCTGTTAAAATTGATAGAATTGCATGAGGTGACCAAGCGGTTTCCCGGCACAGAAACCCCTGCGGTAAACGGGGTGTCCCTGCAGGTAAAATCAGGGGAAATCTGTGTCATGGTTGGGCCTTCAGGCTGCGGAAAGACAACCATTTTGCGCATGATCAATCGACTGGTGGAGCCGACTACCGGATCCATATCCATCGACGGCAATAATATTATGGATGGGAACCCGGATCAGCTGCGCCGGGGAATCGGCTATGTCATCCAGCATATCGGCTTGCTTCCCCACCGCACGGTGGAAGAAAACATAGCCCTGGTTCCCCGGTTGTTGAAATGGCCGGAACAACGGATCAGGGAACGGGTTCTCGAACTGCTGGAAAAAGTCGGCCTGGATACTGGGACGGATGCAAAAAAGTACCCCTTTCAGTTAAGCGGCGGGCAAATGCAGCGGGTGGGCGTGGCCCGTGCCCTGGCGGTGGACCCGCCGATTATGCTGATGGATGAACCTTTTGGGGCGGTTGATCCCATCGTTCGCCTGCATCTCCAGGACGAATTTCTTGCTCTGCAGCAGACCTTTAAAAAGACCATCTGTTTTGTCACCCACGACATGAACGAGGCCATAAAAATGGGTGATAAGATCGCTATCATCAATGGCGGTTTCCTGGTCCAGTACGGTACCCCCCGGGAAATCCTTTCCCGGCCGGCAAACACCTTTGTGGAACACTTGATTGGCGAGGACAGGGGAGTCAAGTTGTTAGATCTGGTGCAGGTCGAGGCGCTGATGGACCCGGCCGAAAGGGGTTCGGCCAATGGAAAAGTTGTGCAGGTTTCCGACTCCGCTAAAAAAGCCCTGGAAACGATGCTGGAGGAAAACGTGGACCGGGTAACCGTTCATCGCGATGCAGAAGTGGTGGGGTTTTTAACCTGGGAAACCATTAAGGGGTATGTGCACCGGTCTGGTGGTGGTGCTAATGGATAGCCAGCTTTTTCTGGAAACCCTCCTGCAGCGCTCTCCCCCTCATATACTGGAACATTTCAGGCTGGTCCTGGTTCCCTTGTTTTTTGCTGTCCTCCTGGCTTTTCCCCTGGGCGTTTTTCTAACCCGCCCCCGTTACCGGGGTTTTTCCGGGCAGGTTCTGGCCGTGCTTAATGCCGGGCAAACCGTTCCTCCGCTGGCTGTCATTGCTGTTTTCCTACCCTTTCTGGGCCTGGGCTTTCGCCCTGCAGTGATTGCCCTGACGATTTATGCCCTGCTGCCCATAGCCCGCAACACCATTGCAGGGATCGCATCGGTACCTGAGGATGTTAAAGAGGCAGCGCGGGGAATGGGGATGACTTCATGGGAGGTGTTTACCCGGGTGGAGCTTCTTCTTGGGCTTCCGGTCATCATGGCCGGTTTAAAAACGTCTGCGGTATTGACGGTAGGAACAGCCGTGCTGGCCTCTCTGGTTGGGGGTCGGGGGATGGGGGCCGTCATTTTTGCCGGCATTAATTTTTTCCGTTTTGAACTCATTCTGGCCGGCACACTGATAATCGGCTTAATGGCTGTTTTGCTGGAGCGGACCCTGAGCCTGCTGGAATGGCTTATCCTACCCCGGCACATGCGATAAATAACGGCTGGTGAAAGGGAGACATTGTTTCTATTGCTTTATGGGGGATTTGGCAGTCATGGAGGGTTGGATTATGCGGGGGATTCTATTTTGGGCGCATGAAGGAGTCAACAGGTTTATATTAGAAAGGAGATAATCACAATGAATAAGATGTTTAAGCCTGCGGTGTTGGTTGTTTTGCTGCTGCTGATAACCGCTGCTGCCTGGGGTTGCTCATCTCCGGAAGAAGAGAGTATGCCCGTCGTAGTGAGTTCAAAAACCTTTGCTGAGGCGCTGACCCTGGGAGAAATGACGGCTGCGCTGCTGAGGGATAGGGGTTATGAAGTCGTTGATGAAATAGGCCTGGGAGAAGTGGCGGTTATTCGGCCGGCAATAGAGAGCGGACAGGTTGACATTTACTGGGAGTACACGGGGACCGGCCTGATGAACCTGATGAATTACGAGGAGGTGGTGACTGATCCTGCCGAAACCTACCGCCTGGTAAAAGAGTGGGACCAGGAGAATCATGACCTGGTCTGGCTGGATTATGCGCCGGCGAATAATACATTTGTCTTATTTATGTCCCGGCAGGTCAAGGAAGAACACGGCTGGTCAAACATTTCCGAAATGGCTGCGTATGTGGGGGACCAGGAAAATGAGCTCAAACTGGCTACCCCTGCTGAATGGACCGAGCGCAAGGACGGTCTGCCCAACTTCCAGGAACATTACGGGTTTAAGTTCCGCGACGGTGATCTTGAAATCGTCGAGCTTGGTCTGGCTTATGAAGCAGTGGGGAGAAATTTTGCTCACGTCGGTATCGGTGATGCGACAGAAGGGCGTATTGCGTATTTTGATCTGGTTGTCCTGGAAGACGACAAGCTGTTTTTCCCTGCTTACAATCCTGCCCCAGTGATTCGCCAGGAGGTTCTGAATGAGTATCCCGAGCTGGAAGACCTGCTCAAAGAGCTTTCTTCCTTGCTTGATGCAGAAACACTGACGCAGCTCAATAAAAAAGTAGCCGTTGACGGGCTGCAGCCCGACCAGGTGGCTCGAGACTTTTTAATAGAAAACAACTTGATTAGCGAATAACTAAACAATAACCATAACAGCGTAATTGCTGCGGGATGAACCCGAGCCGATACCTTAGGAAGCGGAAACGCCATTTCTAATACTAAATGAGAGGGATCAGCCACATGAAAATCCTCATTGTTGACGCCTCTGAAGAAAATCGCCTGCTGTTGGGGCAAACCCTTAGAGAAGCCGGCTACGATGAACTGGTTTTAGTCGACAACGCTTACGAGGCCTTTGAAATACTGCACTTGAATGAGCCCGCTCTTGCAGCAGAATTCGATTTAATCATCATGGATATATTACTGCCGGGAATGGATGGCATTGAAGCTTGCAGCCACATCAAGGAAAAAGAGCATCTTAAGGATATTCCCGTCATTATGGTTACCTCCAAAAACAAAGCCGGTTTTCTAAATGAGGCCTTTAAGGCCGGAGCAGGGGACTACATCATTAAACCGCTGAATAAAGTAGAGTTGCTGGCCCGCGTCCGCTCGCTCTTAAGGCTTAAAAAGGAAATGGATCACAGGAAAGCCCGGGAGCAGGAACTGATAGAAGTTACCCGGAAACTGGAAGAAGCCAACCAGAAACTGAAAGAACAGACATCCATCGATGGGCTTACAGGAATCTTCAACCGGAGATGTTTTGAACAATATTTTGAAAAGGAATGGAAGCGGGCGATGAGGGATTCTCTTCCTGTTTCCCTGATCATGGCTGATATTGATGTTTTTAAGGCGTATAACGACAATTATGGCCACCTGGCGGGAGACGACTGCTTAAAAACGGTAGCGGCAGCACTCCACCAATCGGTCAAACGCCCGGGAGACCTGGTGGCGCGTTTTGGCGGCGAAGAATTTGTCATTGTTCTGCCTGGAACTGACCGGGAAGGCGCAGAGATGGTTGCCGAAGAACTAAGAAAAAAAGTTGAAGCGCTCAATATTCCCCACGCTTTTTCTTCTGTAAGCGACAGGATTACCATAAGTCTCGGCGTAGCCACCCAGGTGCCGGGAAGTTATGAGATGAAAGATAAGCTGATCGCTTATGCCGACGGTGCACTCTACCGCGCCAAGCAGGAAGGTAGAAACCGGGTCTGTGTCTACGGTATTGGTTCGTCACGGACGAGGCGCTGAAGGGTGTAGGGTAATTCTCTATTGTAAGAAACAAAAATATAATATATAAATAGAGCAGGAGTTCCTTCCAGTAAAGAGAATATAATAAATATCAAGAGAAAAATAATATTATAATAAGGAGTGAATGAAGTGGTTAAAGTGTTTGCGTTAAGCACCTGCCCCTGGTGTAAAATGGTTAAGCAATTTCTGGATGAAAAAGGCGTGGAATATGAAGTGTTGGACGTGGATAAACTTTCAGGCGACGAACAAAAACAGGCGGTTTCCGAAGTGGAAAAATTGACGGGCAAGCGTTCTTTCCCGGTCACCGTTATTGATGACAAGGTTGTCCAGGGTTATAAGCCGGATGACATCCTGGAGGCGCTTGGAAAATGAGCCGGACGAT
>SKMY01000165.1 GCA_007120815.1 Syntrophomonadaceae bacterium
CCCCCACAGGTGGGCTTCCCCGTACAACCGGGCGCCGGTGATGTAGAGCAGGGATCCCCTGAAGGTTTCCAGCTGCTCCAGGCTGCATTCCCGAAGGGCAATACTGGTTACGCCCCACTTTTTCAAGTCGCGCAGGAAGGTGTCCCGGTCTACCCCCGATTGACGGATGATCTCGCTGATTTCGTGGTGATCCACGGCAATTTCAACCTGGCGGTTTTCCCGGGCCCATTGGTCATTTTGCAGAGCGACCCAAAAAGCGGCTAAAAACGATATGCAAACCAGCAAAACTAGACCCTTTCGAAACAAAGGAACTCTCCTCCAGTCGAAATTGGAATGATGAGGAGTAACTTCGACAACGCGTGCCTTTTTCCTGCGTTTCAAGGAATAAAAGGTTCCGGTGGGTCAGGGGTTTTTCCAAAATAATACAGGATAAGCTGGAGGATACGCCGGGAGGCTTCGCCGTCACCGTACGGGTTGGATGCCCTGGCCATGGCCTTGTAAACCGCCGGTTCATCCAGCAGCCGGCTGGCCTGGTCAAATATAATCTCCCGCCGGGTTCCGACCAAAAGGGCTGTCCCTGCCTCCAGGGCTTCCGGGCGTTCTGTTACCCGGCGAAGCACCAGCACCGGTTTGCCCAGGGCAGGGGCTTCTTCCTGGATACCCCCGGAGTCACTCAATACGAAGTGGACCCTGGCCATGAGGTTGTGAAAGGAAAGCGGGTCCAGGGGTTCTAAAAGAATAACCCTTTCGTGGTTGTCCAGGTGTTTGAAGACCACCTCCCGAACGGCCGGGTTCTTGTGAACGGGAAAAACGACCAGGGTATCCGGGTAGGCCTGAAGCAAATCCAGCAGGGCCAGACAGATGGATTCCATGGGGGCACCCAGGTTCTCCCTGCGATGGGCTTCCACCAGGAGGACCCGGTGGCGTTGAAAATCCAGGCCCCTTAGCCGGGGATCCGGAAAAGAAAAGCTCTCCTGGACCGTGGTTTTGAGGGCATCGATTACCGTATTGCCGGTTATATAAATGGTGTTTTCGGGGATCCCCTCCCGGAGCAGGTTGCTTTTGGCTTCCGCCGTGGGCGCAAAGTGCAGTTCAGCGATCACACTGTTTACCCGGCGGTTCATCTCTTCCGGGAAAGGGGCGTATTTGTCGCCCGTGCGCAGGCCCGCTTCCACGTGGCCCACAGGGATCTGGTGGTAAAAAGCAGCCAGGGAACCGGCCATGGTCGTGGTGGTATCCCCCTGCACCAAGACCATGTGGGGCTTTTCGGCAGACACCACCCCTTCGAGCTTTTCCAGGGCGGCCGCGGTGATATACGTGAGGGATTGGTTTTTCTGCATGATGTCCAGGTCGTAATCCGACTTAAGCTTAAAAAGAGAAAGCACCTGGTCGAGCATCTCCCGGTGCTGTGCGGTCAAGCAGAGGACGGATTCAACAGCAGCGGTACGCTGGAGAAGCTGAACGAGGGGTGCCATTTTTATTGCTTCCGGACGGGTACCGACGATATTCAAGATTTTAATTTTGTCCATTGAGCGATAATAACTCCCGTTTCCTGGTAGAATTTAGCGTAGATTTAGCGCTATTTCTTTTTAATGGATGAACCGTTAAACATTCCGTTGATAAAGGTGGTCAGGCTGTCCATACGCTTTAGAACCACGAGGAACCCGACAAATACCAGCGGGAAGAAGTAAGGGCCTGTCTCGGCGGCCCTGTCCAAAAATATGGCAGAAACACCGAAAAAAATGCTTCCCGAATAGAGCACGGCTACGGTCTGGCGGGTGCTCAGCCCGATACCCAGCAAACGGTGGTGAATATGGCCGTTATCGGGTTTGAAAATAGGCCGCCTGCTCCGAAATCGACGCCACATGGCATAGAAGGTATCGGTGATGGGCAGTCCGAAGACCAGGACAGGGATGATCAAGGTGGTCAGGGTGGCCTGCTTGGTTACACCCATGATGGAGAAACCGGCTAACATAAAGCCCAGAAACAGGCTGCCCGTGTCCCCCAGAAAAATCCGCGCCGGGGAAAAGTTGTGGGGTAAAAAACCCAAAGCGGCTCCCGCCAGGGTCAGAACCAAAAGGGCAATCACCGGGAATTCTCCCCATGTCAGGGCGAACATGACCACCGCTGCAATAACGGAAACGCCTGTAGCCAGCCCGTCCACGCCATCCACCAGGTTAACGGCGTTGGTAATCCCTACCACCCATACCAGGGTCAGAGGGATCATGAATATGCCCAGGAAAACCATGTCCTGGAAGGGAAGGGTAATAAATTCAATTCGGATATTAAAGGCCAGCAGGATAAGGGCGGCAGCGAACTGGCCTGCAAACTTGGCCTTGTAAGAAAGGCCCTTGATATCGTCGTAAATCCCCAGGGCCAGGATCAGGGTGCTGCCCCAGAAAAGACCTTGAAGGGGCTGGCTGCCTCCGGTTAAAAGCAGCGTAAGGCCAGCCGCGGACCAAAAGGCTGCGTACACAGCCAGCCCTCCCAGCAGGGGCATAGCCTGTCTATGTATTTTGCGAGGGTTGGGGTGATCAATCGCCTTGACACGGAAGGCCAAACGGCGGGCCAGGGGCGTTAACGCAAAGGCTAAAACAAAGGCCAGGGCAGGCGCTAAAAACTCTATCATCTCCGATTTCACCTGTCTTTCAAAAATGCATTCCCAGGTATATTGAATCTTTATCTCTGTATATTCCGCCACACCTGAACGGCCATAAGCTAATGATGGCAGGCGGGTTTGTCGGGCGGGTGCAGGCG
This sequence comes from Syntrophomonadaceae bacterium, assembly GCA_007120815.1. Next base: position 2,758 of record SKMY01000165.1, read on the forward strand.
GCGAAAAGCCCGTCTACAAAAACACCTATAATGTATGACGAAAAACCTCAAAAAAAGTTACGCTTAATCCTCATCCATATTACTCTATTTTGTACAGGGTTGACAACCCTTAATTTAAAAAAGTCACTGCTAGAGCCCTTAAATTGTTCCGCTCACGCTGCAAAGCAGAGGGACACTTCTGGCGCTTTCCCATTTTTCAAGATGCCCGCTGCTAGCGCACGTATATGGGGTTACTGTATATCCAGGGAATGGTTTTTCCCGTGCGCAGGGTCCATTGGACCTCCACGCGGAACGTACCCGGCTTTAATACTTTAAACACCAGCAGCTGTTCCCGGCTCTGGTAAACCTCCTTCCCGTTTTTGATCACCCGGATCAAGCCCCGGGAGGAGGGGGAAAGAATTCGCAGCGCCGTATAGTTGGAGTGAGCGACCTCGCAGCCCATGAGAAACTCTTCTTCACTATTTACTGTGTTTATCGCAGAAAAACGAAAGCCCGTAGACGGATTCAGATAGTCGGAGCCAATAAAAAACCGGCCTTCCCGCAGCGCGTCGTAGATTTGCTTTTTCGCTGTGGGCAGGTCGCTGGAAAGCTCTTCATCCAGCAGGACATGGGTGTTAATGGTCTGGAAGAGCATTTCGTACGGGAAAAATGACACGTTTAACGGGCCCCATTGGGCCTGGTAACCGTGGGCATCGCTTCCGCCAAAGCAGGCCACCCGGCGCTTTTGGGTCATGCGGTCCCACAGTTCGATCCCCTCGGGTTCCGGAAAGCGCACCGCCCGGTAAACATCCATGAAACGCCAGAAAAGGGCCTGAAGCTTGTTGCCATAGGCCGTCCGCCACAGGGAGCCGAAGTTCCAAATTTCCAACCCGACGTGCCCGGAAACATCGTGCTTGTCCCAGGGATAGCAGCGTCCGTTTAAAAAAAAGGGATTGCCCTTCTCTGCCGGGTGGGCCAGGTAACCAAAACCGCCCATGGCATTAACTTCATCGATCACCCGCTGGGGGTTTTCTTCATTTTGAGCGACGTCTTCAGAAATGCCAAAGGCAATATAGTGGTTTTTGGCCAGGTTAATCTCTGTGCCAATCAGCACCAGGACACCGTTGTGCCAGCCTTCCATTCCCTCTGCCAACCCTTTTAGTGTATTGTGATCCGTCACCCCGACGAAATGTAAGCCAGCACTGCGAGCAGCGCTGGCAATTTCTTTGATGCTTGCATTTCCATCGGAGTAAGCTGAATGTACGTGCAGGTGGCCTGTGTACTCGAAATATTTCATGGGTTTCACCTAGCATTTCCAAACTTTAGGGCTTAAAGGGCAGCAGCAAGGTTTCGGCTGGTGATCAGGGTCCCAGCCATTTTATCCAGGTATTCCAGGGCTTTTCCTGTTCCCGTGGCAACGCTGCCGACGGGATCGTCCGCCAGGTATGCCGGCACACCGGTTTCCGATGCAATAAGCTTGTGGAACCCGTCCAACATGGCGCCTCCGCCGGTCAGCACAATGCCTTTTTCCATGATATCTCCGGCTAATTCAGGCGAGGTGCGTTCCAGCACCTTGCGGACACCCTGGATGATGACCCACAGGGATTCTTGAATGGCCTGGTAAACCTGCTCCGAATTGACCCGGATAGAGCGGGGCAGCCCCGTAACCAGGTCCCTTCCCCGAATATCCATCTCCCTAACCTGTTTATCTAGAAAGGCAGAACCGATTTGTATCTTCATCGCCTCGGCTGTCCTTTCTCCAATCAGCAAGCTGAATTCTTTTTTAATGTGCCGCACGATGGCTTCGTCGAACTTGTCTCCGCCCACCCTCACACTGCAGCAAACCACCGTTTCTCCCATAGACAACACGGCAATGTCGGTTGTCCCACCGCCGATATCCACAACCATACTCCCGCTAGGCTTGAATATATCCAGCCCGGCCCCCAGGGCGGCAGCGCGAGGTTCTTCAATCAGGAAGGCTTCTTTTGCACCTGTGCGGGTCACCGCTTCGATAACGGCTTTTTTCTCCACCGAGGTGGTGGCTGCAGGAATGCAAACAACCACCCGCGGCTTTAATATTCGCCGCCTTCTCCCAACCTTCAGAATAAAGTGCTTGAGCATGGCTTCTGTCACATCGAAGTCGGCAATAACACCTTCACGCAGCGGGCGGATAGCCAAGATATTCCCGGGCGTGCGGCCGAGCATTTTTCGAGCTGATTCACCAACGGCCAGCACTTTTCTGGCCTGCTGTTCGATGGCAACAACAGAGGGTTCATTAAGGATGATCCCTTTTCCTTTTAAGTAGACCAGCACCGTGGCTGTACCCAGATCAATACCCATATCTGCAGACCAGACCATGAAAACATCTCCCCTTTAAATGGCTGGATTCGCTTCAAAACCAGTTAAGGATATCTTCGCCACTTTTGCCGGTTTTTCCTTTTTCCAGAACAAAAAATACGAAAAAACATATCCGGCTCTAAGTTTTCAGGGTTGAATCGTTACTGGCCCCTTAACTCCAGTTGCAGCAATGGCGCGTCTTTGTTGCTCAAGTATTTTCTTCGAGTCGCTTCTCCACCTCGCAAATGGCGCTCGGCCTTGTTTTTTTCCAGGACTTTGCGAACCTCATTGGCCAGGCTTTCGTTGATCTGTGGGAGACGCTCTGTTACATCTTTGTGGACCGTGCTTTTACTCACGCCGAAAACCTGTGCAGTTTGTCGTACGGTAAAGCTCGTCTCCAGGATATAGTTCGTTATCTCCATGACTCTTTGCAGAATATAATCCTGCATGGGGCCGCCCCCTTTTACTGTCATTTGTAAATTTATATGTGGTGATGCCATAATTAATTCCTTTCTAAAAGCAGTCCGACAGGATCTAAATGACTATTCCGATAACGAACCTCCAGGTAGAGCAAGGGGCTTCCATCCTGAAAGGCCGGTGGAAAAGATTCCGGAGCCGGTTTTCCGCGCGAAA
>SKMY01000244.1 GCA_007120815.1 Syntrophomonadaceae bacterium
AATCCTGCCACATCCCTGCAAAATCTGGTATAATAAATCATCGGCACATTGGACTTAACCAATTCCAGCGCTCTGTCAGCGCTCTGTCAGCGCCCTGTCAATGCCTTTCCAATGCCTTGTCAGTGCCTTTTTCAATGTCTTTCCAAAGGCCTTTCCAGTACCTTTCCAAGCCTTTTGAGTTCCTTTTAAAGGCATTTCCAGTACGTTATTTCGTTTATGCCATTTATCGGGAGACCTGACCTATGCCAGTAGAGCTGCCCTTTCCACCGGAGCCCCTGTTCTTTGCCCTTTTCTACCTGCGAAGCGTCTTGGAAGCCTTCGTGGTTAGCGGATTGGGCCTGCAGATCATGGGACAGGCCCCCCGGCTTTCCACCCTGCTGAAGTTTTCCCTCCTGACTGGTATTTTCCTCTCCCTCATTTACATCGCCCCCTTAAACCCAGCGGTGCAGTTCACCGCCGCCGCACTCCTGCTAATATTTTTCCTGCTCCAAACCCGGCAGGCCGGCCTTTTTGTGACCACCGCCGCCGTGATCCTGGGTCTCTATATCCTGGCTCTTGCCCGCTGGCTCCTGGGCCAGATTCACCTGTTCATGGGCATGCCCCACTTAGACCTTTCCCGGGACTTCCTGCCCGCCCTGCTCCAGGAGGCCCCGGCCCTTCTGCTGCCCTTTCTCCTGGTGTGCATCGTCGCCTTTTTTAAATACCGCCACCAGCACCGCACCCGGTCCACCGTCTCTTCTCCCGAAATCTACGGCAGCATCTTCAACGCCGCCGACAAAGACTGGCGCAGGCGGCTGATCCCTGTCAGCCAGCTTCTCGCGGTCCTTTTTACTGCCACTCTCCTTCAGGTGTTTAACGGGTTCGACCTGCTTTTTCCTGCCGCCGAGATTCTGGTTCCCCTGGCCATCAGCGCAACGGTGGTCATGAGCGCGTACCTCCGGGAATACCGGCAGCACGCGGCTCACCGGGTTATCTACATACTGCCCGAGTATGCTGACCTGCTCCTACTGGCCCCCTTCATCCACCTGGCCCTGCAGTTTTCCGGTGGGGTAGAAAGTCCCTTCAAGATGCTCTTCATTCCCTTCGTCCTGGCCAACGCCCTGAAGAGGAACCGCATATTCGGCCTCCTGGCCTTCCTGCTTTCTTCCGCCAGCCTGGTTTCCCTGGCCACGGCCTTCAACATCCAGGGAGCGGCCTGGAACGTAGAGATCGACCTCCTCTACGCCGGCATTTACTTCTCCACCTTCACCCTGGCCCGGTATTACCGCCGGGAAGAGAGCAAGTGGCAGCAGGTGTTAAATGCCAAGGTGTACACCGATCACGTAACAGACCTCTACAACTACCACTACATTCGCGACTACCTGGAAAAGCGTTCCGATGACGACATGGACGTGCTCTACCTGATGGTGATCGACCTGGATGAGTTTAAAGCCATCAACGACCGCTTCGGACATCCCCTGGGAGACCGGTTCCTGGCCCGGGTGGGAAAAGCCGTCAAACAGGCTGCTAACCCTGAAGACATCGTTGCCCGCTACGGCAGCGACGAATATATTGTGCTGGTGAAAAACCAGGAAGAGGAAAGCGTCCTCAACCTGGCCGCCCGCATCCAGGAGGCGGTTCACCTGGAAGCCGCAGCTTTTCTGGCGGATCAGGGGGCCCACACCCTGACTCCCCGATTCACGGCCTCCATCGGCATCTCCCGCAGCTTCAACGCCCCCGACGGGAAAACCTGGCTTCTTAACCAGGCCGACCAGAACCTGCGGGAAGCCAAAAGCAAAGGCAAAAACCAAGTGGTCTTCCGGGACATTGACGACATCCCCGCAGAAGATATCCTTTCCCCAGGACGATGAGGAAGCTGCGGGGACGGTTTTGGCGCTTCCGGAGCGAAGCGGAGGACATAGGGGACATTCCTGTCTTTGGAGGTGTGTCCCCATACCTTGAAAAATGGAAAGCGACAGAACCGTCCCCTGCTTACCGCGATGTTTGCGCAATAAGTTAGTGGGCTGAGCAGTAAAATATTATAAAAATAACGTGTCAACACTTTACACTCCTGTGCAACTTGATACTTCTAACAAAGGAAGCAAGAGAACCGTCCCCATGCTTCCATGCTTCCTAAAGGAGCGAATGTGCTTTGGAAGATAACAACTATACCAACTGCCAGTGCCAGTGCCATTACCCCCACTTGCAGGGAAGTTACCAGGAACACAAGAAAAAGATTCTGAATGGATTAAAGCGGGTTGAAGGGCAAGTTCGGGGAGTGCACCGCATGGTAGAGGAAGAGCGCTACTGTGTGGATGTGCTGACCCAGATCGCTGCAGCGCGAATGGCCCTGGCCCGGTTGGCTCTAATTGTCCTGGAAGACCACACAAAAGGATGCGTCAGCCAGGCCATCAGGGACCAGGAAAGTGCAGAAAGCACCATTGAAGAGCTCATGAGTATTATCAAGAAGCTGATCCAGTAAGATAACAACGGGAGAGGCTCATGACGTTCATATTACAGATTACCATTAAAAGAACGAGGAGGTGTTTTTGTGAATCAAAACCATATACCAAACATACACCCTGGAGAAATTCTCCGGGAAGAATTCCTTAAGCCCATGGGAATAACGCCTTACCGACTTGCCAAATCAACACATATACCTGCTACCAGGATATCGGAAATTATTAAAGAAAAGCGCGGCATTAGCGCAGATACAGCGCTTCGGTTGGGTAAATTCTTCGGGACATCGGCTGAGTTTTGGTTTGGCCTGCAAAAGGAATACGAGCTCAGGGAAGAAATGATGCGCAAAAAAGACGAATTACTGGAAATTGAAACCTATCAACATCATTGATACGACATTAATTCAACGGCGTTTTCTCGAAAAGCACTTAGCTTTGTGAAGCTTGTTTAAGCTGCTGAATGACCAGCTCCAGCTGTTTTTCAAACCGGGCATCATCTTCCCGGGTGCGTTTTTTAGGCCCCTTGGTCCTGCCGCCGCCGCGGCGGTGCCTGGCCTTAATCTCCCGTTCCTCCAGTAAAAATTCCATGTCTTCCGGGCGAAACTCTCTGCCGCCGGGGCTTAAGCACCTGGCCTGTTTCCCCAACACCATGGCCGCAAGCCCCCAGTCCTGGGTTATGACCACATCCCCTTTCTCCGCCAGGTTGACGACCTTAATATCCGCTTCCTGGGAAGTGTTCCCGACGACCACATGATGGTCGGAGTTGATCTGATGGTTGAAGCTGGCCACAGTCCAGACAGGCAGATCATGCCTGGCGCCCGCATCCAGGCAACGTTGTAATACGCCTTTGGGGCAGGCATCGGCATCCACTAGAATTTTCATTTTTTGCTCCCTCTTGTTTGCTTCTCTGTTTACGCCTATGTAATACAATTAGCCGCTTGCCTGGAAAGGAATCATTAGGTACGTCCCCGTGATTCCTTTGGTTGAAAGCCCAGCATGTTTTTGATCTTGAGGCCGGTTGCGTAGCCGATGAACAAAACAGCGGCCACCAGGAAAAGGAGCACAGCGGGATGCGGTGAAACATCGACGGTGGCCCGCCGAACGAAAATACCGATGAAGGCCCAGATAAAGACCAGGGTGTAGAAGACGTCACCCCGGCTGCGCAGGGCGTTCAAGGCGATTAACGTGCCGGCGATGATCATAATGACCGTCCAGGTTGCTTCGCTTAACCCCCAGCGGTTCCACCCGGTATCGATCAGGAAGGCACTGACGTTGGCAATGGTGGCCACGGAGATCCAGCCCAGGTAAACGCTAAAGGGCAGGTGAACCAGGTATAATTCCGGTTTAGTGACATCCGCCCTGCCGATATCCAGCCTTAAGTAGATCACCACCAGCGAAATGAGGATGATGATCATCAGCACCAGGGAGAGCCCCACCAGCAGGTAATGCCAGGCGAAAATCCAGGCCATGTTGGCCAGGGTACTGATAAAAAACCAGATGCCCACCTTCTCCACAACGGGATTCTTTTTCAGCTTGTGGATATCCCGGGCCTGGTAGATGACAAAAAGGGCCAGCAGGATGTAAATGACCCCCCAGATGGCAAAGGTATAGCCCGCGGGGGTAAACAAACTGGGGTACAGATCCGATACCTCGCCCGTGGTTCTCCCGGCGACGGGAAGGGCGTTGGCCAGGAAATTGACCAGGATGGTGCCTAAAAAACCGGCAATGTTCAAGGCCTGCAGGGTTGTCTTGGCTTTGGAATCTTCCATAAGTCTCACCCTTTCATGTTATTTCCCCCCACATAAGTCCCAGGAATGTCGGGGGTTCTTTTATTCCAGGCGGTAACCAGGGCGTGTTGCTACAGGGCCCGGAAATGTTCCGGACGGAGTCTGCCGGTATCCGCCTGGCTCAACACGGCACGCAGCCTTTTTAATATCTCTTCCTTGTCCCGGGGAAGCACCCCGCCTAAGGGCAGGTAATTGGAGGCGTGGTTGCTGCGGAACAGGCAGTTTGTCAGTTCCAGGGGGCTCAACATTTTTTCAATTTCAGCCAGGATGTCCAGCGGGCCCGGTACCTGGAATTCGCCCCGCTCCACCTGTCTGGCCATGGGGGTTCCCGGGGGCAGCATCAAGGTTAAAAGGCCCAGGTAATCGGGGTCCATGGCGTTTATGAGTTTTGCCGTGTCGGCGGCGTGCGCTTCCATAAGTTCGTGTCCACCCAGGCCGTTGATCACCGTCACAGAAAGGGGGATGCCCGCCTCTTTGGCCCGAAGGCCCGCCTGGAGAATCTCGTCGGCCGTGGCTCCCTTGCGCACCCGCTCCAACAGAACTTCGTTCCCCGTCTCCACTCCCAGGTAAATAATGCCCAGCCCGGCTTTTTTTAAGGCCTCCAGCTGGGCCAGGGATTTCCCCAGTAGGTCCGATGGGTTGGCGTAGATACCCACCCGTTCCAGGGAGGGAAAGGTCTGGTAGAGTTCCTGGAGCACGGCCAGCAGGTTGTCCGAATCCATGGCCAGGGCGTTGCCGTCGGCCAGGAAAACCCGGCGCACATCACCCAGGACCTGCCTGGCTCTTCGAATATCGGCAAAGATATCCTCCAGGGAACGCTCCCTGTATTTTTTGTCTTTGTACATGACACAAAACGTGCACTTGTTGTGAGAACACCCAACGGTGGCCTGCAAAATCAGGCTTCTGGCTTCACTGGGCGGTCTGTAGATTGAACCTTCGTAGCGCATACATGAAGGCAGCCCCTAAAATAATTCCGACGTGCAGTCCTGCCGCAGAAGTTCCTGCAGTCTCCAAAAGCATTGTAGGGTTTATGCAGGATTCTTGCTGCAGCCTGCAGGATCTCTAGAATATCGCAGGAATTTTTGCGTTTTTAACGTTGGTCCGCGTTTTTTGGGGCTGCATTTCACCTCCTGTTTGGGGTATTTTATCTTTTTAGAAGTCAACAGTCAAGAGCAAAACGGGGGGGTCGTTCCATCTCCACCGCCTTTTGATCGTCGATAAAGTAGAGGTAGCACTGGCTGACGGGCTCTTTCCAGATTTGCTCCACGGCCCGGGCGTAAGTGCTGAGCTGAACCCTGTAATGGGTCAGGCGCTGCTCGAAACCGGGGGCTTTTGTAGAGCCGGTTTTGAAGTCAACCAGGAGAAAGCCTTTTTCTTCTCGCACCAGGCAGTCCAGCACGCCCTGGACCAGCACGGTTTCATCCTCCCCAGCAGCGGCTTCTGA
>SKMY01000007.1 GCA_007120815.1 Syntrophomonadaceae bacterium
CGCCGGGAGCGCAGCCCGCTTTCAAGACCTGATTCGGAAGCAAGGCGTTGAAGACGAGCTGAAAAAAAAGGGGATCCAGGAAGGGGATACAGTACGGATAGGCGACCTGGAGTTTACATACTATCCCGACGGGTTGGCCTAACGCCCGATCCAGAACCAGGGGGACGGTTCTCGTGGATCGCCCGTAGATTACCCTTTGAAACAAGTGTGGCCAGGAGAACCGTCCCCGTGGTTCTGGTTCGGGAATTATCAACGTTCAAAAAAAAAAGGAAGCGGAAATCATGAGTTTTTTGCTGCCCAAAAAAGGGCGTGATGCTTCACCAACCATCGGCATCATGGGTGGGACTTTCGACCCCATTCACTTAGGGCACCTGTTCACGGCAGAAGAGGCCCGGCAGCAGTTTGGGCTGGACCACGTTATTTTCCTTCCGTCGGGTCTTCCGCCCCACAAGGTTAACGAAAAAGTGTCCCAGGCGGAACATCGTTACCTGATGACCATGCTGGCCGTAGTGGACAACCCCTTTTTTACCGTGTCCCGCCTGGAAATTGACTGCCTCATGCCGTCCTACACGGTAGACACGGTCAGGCGCTTTCTTGAAATCTACGAGGAAAAGGTAAACCTCTACTTTATTACCGGTGCCGATGCCATTCTGGATATTACCACCTGGAAAGATTACCGTGAGCTGCTACAAACCTGCTCCTTTATCGCCGCCTCCAGGCCGGGCTATTCCTTCAGCAAACTGAAAGTCGTTTTAGGGCCTGCATTTCCCGAAGTGATTAAACGGGTTCACCTGCTGGAAATTCCGGCCATGGCCATTTCCTCAACTTTTATCCGGAGACGGGTTGCCACCGGGAAAACCATCAAATACCTTACTCCCGAAGCCGTGGAGCAGTACATCTACAAAAACCAACTTTACCGGTGAACCGTCCATTCCCATTATTGGAAAGTGTTAACGGAGGATCTTGACTTATCCAGGCTTAAATGCTATGATGTAAAAAAATTCTTGCATTTATTTTACCTGTATCCGCCGGTGTCGTGTAGAGAAAAATAATGAAAGCACAAAGCGGCTTTCTTGGCATCCACAGGTGTTACAGTCAGGAGGTGAAAGAGTATAAACTACGCTTGACTACTGCATAATATACGAAAAGACCTGTAAAGCCGGGAAGCGAGGTGACATTATGGTAAAAACCCTCTATGTTGGGAATATTGCCTGGAGTACTTCCGAGGATGATTTGCAGAAAGCCTTTGCAGAACACGGCGAAGTGATTGGCTGCCGAATTATTACCGAAAGAGCTACGGGCAGGTCCAGGGGATATGGTTTTGTTGAAGTCAACGAAGGCGACCATGAAGTGATGGTTGAAAAAATGAACGGGGTCGAACTGGACGGCCGCCGTCTGGTTGTTAACGAAGCGAAACCGAGGGAGTAAGGGCAACGTCACGTTGCCTTTTTTATTATACATTACACAATTTAGAAGGAATGTCATCATTTTATGTCAAATTAATAACATGAAGGGTGTTCACACATGGATATTTATTTGGCATATGACATGATAAAAAGAAGAGCCGGGGAAAAAATTTTCCAACACAGCCTGGGCGTAAAGAACACTGCGGTTCACCTGGCAAGGCTGTACGGTTTGGATCCCGAAAAAGCGGCACTGACCGGAATGCTTCACGATTACGGCAAGCTGTTTGACGATGATACCCTGACCCGGCTGGCACGGCAGTATAACCTGGATGACCCGATCCTGTACCAGGAACCGGTTCTTTTGCATGCGCCCATTGGGGCGATATTATTAAGGGAAGAAATGGGGCTCACTGATGAGGATATCCTGGAAGCAATTCGTGTACATACGACAGGGCTCCCGGGGATGTCACTGCTGGCGCGGGTGATATATATCGCTGATTACATTGAGCCAGGACGGACGTGCCCTGGTGTTCAAGCCATCCGCCGGCTCGCTTATTCCAACCTGGAGGGCGCCCTTTTGGCAGCGGTGGACTTTACCATCCAATATGTCATGGACCGTAAAAAACTGCTTCACCCTGACTCCATTGCGTTCCGTAATTCCCTGGTGTTGTCCATGAGAAACGATCTGCAGGAGTTATCGGGCTTATGAAATGGATGAAACTAAAAGGTCAAAGACCCGAAAAACGTATCGGAAATGCCAGGAGAAATATTACCTTTAAAAAGAACCGGATCATATTTCTGGCAGCTCTTGTTGCGCTTTTAATTGTCATGGTATCGGGTATCCGCTACATCGGCTCTTTCCAGGCGTTGCAGAACAAGGATTCCTGGGCCGCGGCGCTGCGAGAAGCCCCTGCGGAACAAGGTGTCAATTACCTCCTGGTGGGGGTTACCGGTGAACAGAATAACAGCCGCGTACAGGAGATGCTGTTTTTAAACTACCCGGAACCCGGCAGCCAGCCCCACGTCATTTTTATCCCCGGCAACCTGTTAATCCCGAGACCGGAAGGTAATTCCGAGTCCTATCACACGCCGATCCTTCTTCTCAGCCAGGGTGACATGGAGCTCCTTATCGACCGCCTGATGCACTTCCTGGATGTCGACGTCCATCATTACGTGAAGGTTCATTACGAGGGAATCGCGCACCTGGTCGACGACCGGGGGGGCATCCCTTACCTGGGCTACACGTTAACCGGTGCCGATTTCCTGGAATCATTTCTGCACGAAGAAGACGAGGAGGCGCCTCATCACCGCGCCTTGCGCCGGGCTGAAACCATTCACAGTCTGCTGGAATTTTTAGGTGAAAAGAGCGGGCCCTTCGGGACCCCCGCCATGCTTCGAGGAGCGGCACCCTTTGTGGAAACCGATCTGGACTGGAAAGAGATGGAGGCATTTTATGAGAAATACAGCCGGGTTTTTGAATCCCAGGGCATGGTTTTAAACCTGCCCGGCCAATGGCGGGAGATAAACGGGGAACCTTTTTATGAACCCGACCCGCTGCAGCTGGCGGCCATGTTTGAAAACCTGGGAGAGGACTTTGTCATTCCCAGGGAGATGATCACCGTTGAAGTATTAAATGGCAGCGGTGTAGCCGGGATTGCCGGGCGAACCGGTGAGTATTTAAGAGAAGAAGGATTCCAGGTTGTTATCATAGATAACGCCGATCACCAGAATTATCAGCGCAGCCACGTGATTTCCAGGACAGATAATATTGAAGCGGCCCGGGAGGTGGCTCTGCTTATCCCTCAAGCGGAATTTTTTAAGGAACCCTTACCGAACTATCCCGCCATGGTTACAGTGATTGTTGGTAAAAACTTTGATTTATAACTTTTTCATTCCAGGGAGGCGATATGGTTGACTTTAAGTTCCAGGGAGTTTGCCTTAAAGGCGGTTCATTTGCTCCATGAAAAGAAAGCGTCCGAAATCAGCCTTTTAGAAGTCAGCAAGATTTCACTTATTGCTGATTATTTTATTATCTGCGAGGGAGCATCGAAAATTCAAACCCGGGCAATTTGTGATCACCTGCTGGATCACCTTTCCGATGAAGGGCACTCTCTGCTGCGCCTGGAAGGTTACCAGGAAGCCAGGTGGATTTTACTGGATTACGGTGACCTGATTATTCACATTTTCCAACCCGAAGACCGCCAATTTTATAACTTGGAACGATTATGGGGAAAAGCCGAGCTGGTTAGCCTGGAATCGTAGCAGGTTTAAGGTGAAGGCAATCCTTCCGTCACGGTTGCCCTTGTGCAACTTTTTATCCTGTGATACAATATATGATAAATCTGAATCTTTTGTATTTCACCCGTTAGTTAACGGTTAAATTGTGTGAAAGGGGGCGTGGCTCGTGTTTCCAAAGGAAGAGTTCATATTCGCCACCGAAGAAATGCAAACAGCCGTTCATAAGCTGGCCCATGCAGACAAAGTGACGGTCTTAACCGGGGCCGGAATATCTGTTGCCAGTGGAATTATGCCTTTTCGCGGAAAAGGCGGCCTTTGGGAAAAGTACGACCCGGAAGATGCTGCAAACATCGTAAGTTTCAAGCAGGACCCGCGCACGTCCTGGGAAATGTTAAAAGAGATTCTTGAGGTCGTCGCGAAAGCAACCCCCAATCCCGGCCACTCGTCACTGGCACGCCTGGAAGCCCTGGGCGTTGTAAATAGTGTGATTACCCAAAATATCGATGGTTTGCACCAGGAAGCGGGAAGCAAAAACGTGATTGAGTTTCACGGTAATACCAGGCGGGTCGTCTGTATGAACTGCCGCGCCAACTACCCGACAGCGGCTATCGAGCTAAAACTTCTTCCCCCGTACTGCCCCCTTTGTGGAGGCGTTTTAAAGCCCGATGTTGTTTTCTTTGGAGAAGCCATTCCCAAGGCGGCCCTGCTGCAGTCCCATGTTGAAATTACCCAGTGCCAGGTTGTTTTGGTTATCGGAACGTCAGGGATGGTTGACCCGGCCGCCAGCATGCCCGAAATAGCCAAGAAGAAGGGAGCCCTGATTATCGAAGTCAATTCCACCAGGTCTTACCTGACATCAACCACTACCGATGTCTTCTTAGAAGGTCGCTCTGAACTGATTTTGCCCATGCTGGTGGATGAGGTTGAAACGTTGCTGCGGGGTAATGCACCTTCCCAGCAGTGATGCCGGGAACAGGCGGAATAGTTCATGAAACAGTGAAAAAGCATGCTAAGTTAACCATTGTCTCCTGGCCGGGCTTGTGTTAATATATTTTTAACATTAGAAGCTCGGCTTCATTGTTTAACGCCTTCAGGAGGTGAAGCTGATGATTACATTGGAAGTTGTTCTCTTCGCCACGTTAAGAAAGTATAACCCTAACGGGGAAAGCTCCGATCCCTTTCCCATGCAAGTCCCCGAAGGCAGCACCATTGAGTATATTCTTAAGGAGTTGAAAATTCCTCCCCGCGAGAGCAAGCAGGTTTTTGTAAACAGCATTCGTCAGGATAAAGATTACGTATTAAAAAATGGTGAAAGAGTAGCCATCTTTCCGCCAATTGCAGGAGGGTAAAAGGGCTATGGATGAATTAAGCAGAGCCGTGAAAGAGGCGTTCAGGCAGCGCAAGGCGCCTGATGGGAAAAACTACAACAGCTTATCTATCCCGGCTGCTCACACCATTGCGGAAAAGCTGTCCTGTTCCATAAAAGACGTGGAGTTAGCCGCCCTTCAAGATGGGATTATCCCAGAGCGGTACCACCGAAGCATGGGCACGACGGGAGGCCCTCAGGGGCAAATCAAGCTGCTTCAGTCGCGGGTTGCCGTGATTGGGTTGGGCGGCCTGGGCGGCCTGGTTGCGGAGCTTTTGGCCCGCATGGGTGTTGGCACCCTGGTTCTTGCCGATGGAGACCGGTTTTCCGATAGCAATTTAAACCGGCAGGTTTTATCGACGGAGCTAAACCTGGAAGAAAGCAAAGTCAGCGCTGCAGTTAAGCGCGTTCAGGCCGTAAATGCCGCTGTCAACGCCGTCTCTTTCCAGGGTATTGTTGATGAGACAAACGCAGCGTCTTTGCTCGAAGGCTGCCAGGTGGTGGTGGACTGCCTGGATAACTTAAAAAGCCGCTTCCTGTTGGAAAAAACCTGCCGGGAACTAGACATTCCCCTGGTTCACGGGGCCATCGCCCAGTTTATGGGGCAGGTATCCACCATTTTCCC
>SKMY01000107.1 GCA_007120815.1 Syntrophomonadaceae bacterium
CCAGTGGAGACGTTGCATTAAAAATGGCCAACCTGGTGTTGGACACGGTTGAACAGTATGGCTGCCGGCGGGTGTATACATCAGGCGCCTGTGTGTCTGCCGTGCATCATGAGACCAAACCGCGTGTGGTCGCTGTCTGCAGTTCCGAGGCGTTAATTAAAGAACTGAGAACCTATCCAAACCTGGTCTTAATGAGTGAGGTGAGTGAAGGTAGTGGCGACGGTGTAATTACAGGTTTGAACGGTTTGCTGTTGGCCGCCGCAAAAAAACGCGGGATGGAAGCGGTTTGTTTAATGGGTGAAATTCCTGACTGGTTGTCTCGGACGCCTTTTCCTTATCCAAAAGCAGCAAAATCAGTCATGGAAGTTTTTTCCTCTATTTTGGGAATTGAAACCAATTACACATTCCTTAATCGGCAGGCCGAAGAAGTCGACATCATTGTAAATGGCTTGTACCAGCAGTTTCCTCAGGATGTAAAAGAGCTTTATGATCAAAGGCGGTCTTTGAGCCAGCCAGATCCGATTAGCCGGGAAGAGGCAGATTGGATGAAAGAACACCTGGATGACTTTTTAAAATCCCTGGCCGAACAGCAGGATGGGGGAAACGATGATGACGAAAGACCGGTTTAATATCCATCATAACCCAAAACTTCAGAACGCATCGCTGTTAATCGGGTGGCGTAGTGCGGACCTGGGAAAAGTAAGCCTTCACGTATTGGAACGCCTGGTAGAAGGGTTGGGATGTATACCCGTCGCTGACCTGGATCCCCTTGATTTTTTTCATTTTGACGGTGCAGAATTTCAAGGCAACCTGGTCCTGGTTCCAGAGTCCCGATTTTGGGCCAGCGAAAAACACAACCTGCTATTATTCATCAGTGATGAACCCGCGCAGCGGCAGCACCTTTTTTTAACAAGCGTGCTGGATTTTGCCTCCCAACAGCTTAAGGTGAAGAGGGTATACACAGTGAGCGGCGTGCCTTCCATGATAACCCACATACAGTCCCGCAAGATTTTGGCCGTTTATAACCGTGAAAGCTTGAGGGATGAATTAAGCAGCTATGAAGACATAGAATATATGGATTGGGAAGGTCCCCCGGGTATGAGCAGTTACCTGCTTTGGGCCGCTGGACGACAAGATATTGATGGAATAAGCCTTTTGCCCGAGGTACCTTTTTACCTGTCTGCCCTAAAAGATCCCGGAGCCATTCGAGTCATCTTACAATTCTTAAACCATCGGTTTAACCTGACCTTAGATCTTGATGAACTGGAAGCCAAAGAACGTTCAATGATACATAAGCTGACACAATTAAGAGAACAAGACAGCAACATTAACCTTTTGCTGGGAAAAATTGAAGGGGAAGTGTCGTTAAACGAGCAGGAACAAATGACCCTCACCCAGGAGGTATTTCGATTTTTAAGCAGAAAGTAGATTCCATAGACCAGCCCTTATTTACGCTTGTTACTGCTGAGCGTAAAGCAGATGACGGGCTATTTTATTGGGCTTAATTTCCTAAACAGGCAGGTCGTTACCAGGCTTCTTCCAGGGCCAGTTCAATGCGTTCCATTACGGTTGGATGTGTATAAAGGATGGTCCGGATGAAGGGGTGAGGTTGGACATCGGCCAGGTTGACTTCTGCCAGCTTTTGTTTTAGTGAGATGTGAGTGTACGGTTGGCCGGTGAGGCGAATGGCTTCCCGGTCAGCCTGAACTTCAAAGTGCCGGGAAACGGTATTTTGAAGGGGAAGTATGACAAACGAAAAAAGGGTTAAAAATAACAGGGTCAAGACGATCGCCCGGAAGTCTCCTCCCAACAGGTTTTTTTCCCAAAACATGGTATGAAGGAGATAAAACCCAAAGAAAATGGTGATTACCGATAGGGCGATGCCTTTTCCAATATGGTTAAAGCGCCAGTGAGCCATCTCATGAGCAATGACCGCCAGAGCTTCATCTCGGGAAAACCGGGTTAGCAGCGTGTCAAATACAACGATACGCTTGGTTTTTCCCAGGCCAGTAAAGTAAGCATTGACCTTGTGGGTTTTGCGACTGGCATCGGCGACCAGCACATCATCGACTTGAATTCCCGCGTCTTCAGCCATGGATAGAATTGAGGTGCGCATGGCCGGATCATCCAGGGAATTGAATTGATAGAAGAGAGGGTCAACAACAACCGGAAACAAGTAACTTCCCAGGATAATTAAAAAGGCCCAGACCAGGCCGGCAATCCACCACCAGCTGTTCATAAAGTAGCGCATTAACACGTAAAGACCTGTGAGGGCAGGAACGGTCAATAACAGGGAAATCGTTCCGCTTTTCAAATAATCCGACAGCCAGCCTGACCACGCCTGGTTGGACAGGCCGAAACGATGTTCCAGGATATACCCCTTGTAGAAATCTATGGGCAGGTTAACCAGGTTAAGAATGATAAAAAAAGCCGCGATATAACCGGCTGCAGATAATGTAGAAGGTTGGGGTCTGCCTGCAAAGTGTTTCCAGGCCCAAAAAGCAGCGGTCCCCAGAACGGCCCAGGTTAACAACCGCTGTAAAATAGACAGTATCAGTGTTTTTTGCTGGTACTCTGCTGCCTGGTTAAGGAAAGGCCTGCTAAAATATTCACGCACATCATCTCCATAAACCTGCTGACTGAAGGTTCCAATGACTAAGGCGGTTGCCAGGATAAAAGCAGCCAGGATTAGAACAGCCCAAATTTTTGTGGACAACATAACACATCACCTTCCATGTGAACCTGTGATTACACTTAAGAGCAGTCGCCAATTGCTCATCTATATATTCATATTATCTGCTGCCGGTTATCTTTCCTGTAATTTTTCCTGCAAAAGTGATATGATGTAAAAAGATTTTTACTGCTCACACTTTTCAAAGGGAAGCAGTGGGAAGAAACAGCGGGGACACGGTTCTGGCGCTTCCGTAGCGAAGCGGAGGACCGAAAGATGGGAAAGCGACAGAACCGTCCCCTGCTTCTACTATTAACTAGGGGAATAATAACTAGGGGAATAAAAATGCAAAAATGGCTTCAGGGATTGATCCTCGGTTGGATTATCGTACTGCCTGGCATGAGTGGAGGTACGGTATTTATTATTCTGGGGATATATGATGACTTGATTCGCGATATCGCCCGGTTTAGATTGAAGCCTTACTGGCCCATGCTTTTCGGAACGGTTGTGGGAATTTTTTTAGGCGGTACAACGTTTGCCTTGTTGTTAACGGCTCATCGCAATTTAACCGTGGCTTTCTTACTGGGATTTTTGCTGGCCTCTATTAAGGCCGTTATGCTCCACCGCCCGGCTTTTACTCCGCTAAGGCTGGGGATAGCGCTGGCCGGCTTTGCCGCCGGGTTTTTATTGAGCGGGGATCCGGTGGGGATCATTGAGGCGGGTGAACGTGTTAATCCCTTTCTTCTTCTTTTGGGAGGCGCGGTTTCCAGTGCGGCCATGTTTATTCCTGGTGTTCCAGGTAGTTCTGTTCTCATTGTCATGGGAATATACGACAGCATTTTATTTTACGTAAAAGATATCATGCTGGTTCCCCTGGCTATATTCGGCACGGGTGCCCTGGCCGGTATTTTTTTGCTGGCCAGGGCTCTGGAGAAAATATATTTTCGCTACCGGGCTCCAATTTCTTATTTTTTCGCCGGATTAATTGGGGGTTCAGCCCGTGTGTTGTGGCCGACCACCTGGGAAGTGGCGACGGTTTTTCTATTTGCCCTGGGTTTTTATGTCGTGTGGCGATGGGGTGGTGATGAAGCAAGTCTCAGTGAAGAGATATGATGGACCGGATAGGACGTTTGCTATTAAAAAAAGGAACAGCAATAAAGGGGGATGAATTGATGAAGAAGAATGTTCAGGGTGATGCTATTTTACATACCAGCCAGGTTCGGGTGCGTTTCTACGATACTGACCTGTCCTCAACGGTTTTTTTCACCAACCATATTAAGTGGTTTGATAGTGTTGGGATCATTGATTTTTTGCGATCCAGGGGCGTGGTTTGGGACGAATTACTGGAAAACAGTGTCGATGTCGCCGTGGCTTCCGTATCCTTTGATTATATGGAACCCATTTTCCTGGATGATCTCCTGGATGTGACGGTAGAAGGGCTGAAAATCGGCAACAAGAGTATCCGTTTCACGGGAGCGATTTACAAGCAGGATACTGGTGATCTTGTGGGGCGAGGCAGCGTTGTCTACGTGTTTGTAGATAAGGACTCCAGAAGGTCTGTCTCCGTTCCAGCCGATATACGCGAGAAGTTGGACCTGGGCCCTTGAGGGTGTTGAGGGTATATTTAATCAACTATTTCATGCTATGCCTCTGGCAAAAACCTTGACCTACAGCCCTGATAATTCAGGGGTTTTTTTTATCCAGAAACATACATCATTAGTGTAAATGTACTGTTCTGGAAGGATTATCTTTATTTTTATAGAATATTATAATGTCTTTCTACCAGACCATGCACAGAGCACACTCTAAAACTAGCAGGAGGTATTCCATTCGATGAAGCAGCATTTCAAGCACGGGTTTTGCCTTTTTATGGTTTTTGTTTTAACAGGAGCGGGCATCTTTCAAAATACCTGTCATGCTGAAAATGGGTACGGGGTGCAGCCTCAGGTACAGGCAGGAGGGACTTTTGGGATTTACCTGGGACGCAACGGTACGGTGTGGACCTGGGGAGACAACAGGCAGGGGCAGTTAGGGATCGGACAGGAAATCGAGTTGAGCTTGACGCCGGTTCAGGTGGCCGGGCTAACCGGGGTGGTTCAGGTTTCTGCCGGCAATCAGCATGGGGTTGCCTTAAAGAGCGATGGTACGGTGTGGACCTGGGGCAAAAATGACAGAGGCCAGTTGGGAAACGGTTCTTTTCAAGGGAAAAACTACCCGGTCCAGGTCAAGGGGGAAGGTGGAAGCGGCCACCTGCAAAACATTGTTTCAATCTGTGCGGGCAGGGAGCACAACCTGTCCCTGGATGCCAGCGGCAGGGTCTGGGGCTGGGGCAGTAATAGCCATGATGAGCTGGGTGCCCATGGCTTTAATGTAACGACGCCCGTTTCGATTAACGAGGTAGAGGGCGCTCAAGCGGTATGCGCCGGTGCACACTTCAGCGCCGCTATTATAGATGGGCAAGTCTGGGCCTGGGGTTCCAACTCCTTTGGGCAACTGGGGTGCAGTGATATAGATAAAAGCCCGGTTCCTTTGCCGGTGGAGTCACTGGACAATGTTCTGGCTCTTTCCCTGGGAGACGCCCATGTCCTGGCTTTAATGCAGGATGGCGGCATTCAAGCCTGGGGTCGGAATGCCTCGGGACAGCTGGGCAATTATAATAAAATAGATCGAATTAAACCCGGTCCGGTAAGCAAAATAAACGACGCCGTGGCGATTTCCGCCGGCTCCGATTATTCCATGACTGTTGATGCCCAGGGCAATCTCTGGGCCTGGGGAAACAACGCCTTTGGCAAGCTGGGTATCGGCGAATCAGGGGGACAAAAAACCTATCCTGTTCAAGTAAACAATACTATTCCTGAGATGCCCGGTATGGCACATGTTTCTGCGGGAAATACTTCCAGCCTGGTGCTGGATGCAGACGGCGGTTTAATGGGCA
>SKMY01000098.1 GCA_007120815.1 Syntrophomonadaceae bacterium
AACACCACACCCAATATCAACTCCTACCGCATTAGGTATAATCATGTTGTCTAAAGTAGCCAGAATACCTCCAATAGGCATCCCATAACCTTGATGTACATCAGGCATCAGTGCGATATGACTGAAGGCAAATGGCAAATTTGACAAGTTTATCGCTTGTTGCATAGCACCTTCTTCAATTTCATTCGCCCAAATTTTTATGGGAAGATTGCCTTTTTTAATAACTCTCATATCTCATCACCTTCTCGTGGGGAAATAAAGACTTGTGATGACCGCGAAACCATTAAAAGTCTTCTATTATCGGCACTTTATGTTTGTTTTTAGCGGTTGTTTCTGATATGATACAAGCAAAAAAAAGTTGCATCAAGTCGAAGGGTGAGGTCTTGGTTTTGATATACTATTTCGGCAGAATTACCACAAACCCTTCTTATTAATGTATTTTTGAAAGGAGCAAGATTTGTGACATCAAAGGTATTAATTGAAGGGGCTACTATTATTACCATGAATGAAAATAACGATGTGATCAACCCGGGAGACCTTTTCATTGAAAATGATTTGGTCACATACATCGGACCTAAATTTATCAATGCAAAAGGTGAATTTAAAGTTATATCAGGTAAAGGTAAAGTAGTCATACCAGGATTAATTAACTTACATAATCATGCAGCCATGTGTTTATTTCGTAGCTTTGCTGACGACCTGCCTTTGATGGATTGGCTGCAAAACAAAATACTTCCAGCTGAGGCAAAACTGACAGGAGAAGATGTGTTTTGGGGCACTTCGTTGGCCCTCTTGGAAATGCTAAAGGGCGGAACCACCACTTTTGTGGATATGTATTATTATATGGATGACGTGGCCCGGGCATGTATAGACAGTGGAATCAGGGCCGTGCTTTCCCATGGTATTGTTGGCGTAAACAGCCGCATTGGGACCATAACTTTAGAGGGAGCGAAAAATTTTGCAATGAACTGGCATAATACAGCAAGCGGTAGAATAACGACCATGCTGGGTCCCCATGCGCCTTACACATGTCCCCCGGAATTTTTAAAAACCGTATTAAAGGAAACGGAGCGCTTAAACAAACCTTATCATATACATCTTGCGGAATCTAGATCGGAATTTAAGGAATTTGAAGAAACCTATCATAAAACCCCAGTTGCTTTAATGCAAGAGATAGGTCTTTTTGACCGGCCCGTGTTAGCAGCCCACTGTGTACATATTTCAGACGAAGATATAGATATACTGGTTTCCCGCGGGGTTGGCATTTCCCATAACCCGGGCAGTAATCTTAAATTAGGTAGCGGAATTGCCCCTTTGGCAAAGCTGCTTGACAATAACGCCAAGGTTGGCCTTGGTACAGATGGGGCTGCAAGCAATAACAACCTGGATATGTTTGAAGAAATACGACTTGCAAGCTTGTTGCAAAAAGGATTTAATGAAGACCCCACCTTGGTTTCTGCGGAAGATGCCCTAAGCATGGCAACTAGAGGGGGTGGCCGGGCACTGAATATGGATAATATCGGCGTGCTCAAGGAAGGAAATAAGGCCGATCTTGCGCTTATCAATTTTAATAAACCTCATCTTCAGCCCCATGAAAATTCAATTGCCAATATTGTTTATTCTGCCTCTGCCAATGATGTTGAGACGGTGATTGTAGATGGAAACATAGTCGTTGAAAACGGTCACGTCTTAACACTGGATGAGGAAAAAATTTACTTTGAAGTGGCTCATCGATCGAAAAGACTCAGGCAGTGAGGCTGCGGTAGCCGGCGGGAAGTTTGAAGCGAGCTCTGGTGCTTTCCGCGAAGATAACCGGAGCCAATTAATCGTAAGCGGAAACTGCAGTTAATACTAAAGCCGGAGGGCGTGTGCCCCCCGGCTTATTCATCGATTTAGTACCGATAATGCCCTGGCTTAAAGGGCCCTTCAGGTTTGTGGCCCACATATTCTGCTTGCTCTTTATCCATTACTGTAAGACGTGCTCCAATCTTTTCAAGGTGCAGCCTGGCCACTTCTTCATCCAGTTCTTTCGGGAGGCGATATACTGTTGGTTCATAGTCATTTTCTGCCAGGTCAATTTGGGCCATCACCTGGTTGGTAAAGCTGTTAGACATAACAAAACTGGGGTGACCGGTTGCACATCCCAGGTTAACCAAACGTCCTTCAGCTAATAAAATGATACTGTGTCCGTCGGGGAAGGTATAGCGATCAACTTGAGGTTTAATGTTATCTTTTTTTATCCCGGGGTAGTTTTCAAGCTCGGTAACCTGTATTTCATTATCAAAGTGACCAATATTGCATATAATGGCCTGGTCTTTCATTTTCTCCATGTGCTCTATCCTGATGACATCTTTATTGCCGGTAGCTGTAACGTAAATATCTGCATAGGGAAGGGCATCTTCGATGGTTACTACAGAATACCCGGCCATGGCAGCTTGCAGCGCGCAAATAGGGTCTACTTCAGAAACCAATACCCGGGCCTTGAATGCGGCCAGTGCTTCTGCTGAGCCTTTTCCTACATCCCCAAAACCTGCAACAAAAGCAGTTTTTCCAGCAATCATTACGTCAGTGGCCCGTTTTATTCCATCTAACAGGCTTTCACGGCAGCCATAAATATTGTCAAATTTACTTTTCGTTACCGAATCGTTTACATTAATAGCCGGAAACAAAAGATTACCGCTTTTTTCCATCTGGTACAGCCGGTTTACACCTGTTGTTGTTTCCTCGCTAACGCCCCTCATTTCGGGGACAATCGCGTGCCAATGACCAGGGGTTTGTTCAAGCACATCTTTAAGCAACTTGTTTACAATCTGAAGTTCACGGTTAGACGTTGGTTCATCCAGAATAGCCGGATTGTCTTCGGCTTCATAACCGCGGTGAATCAACAGCGTGGCGTCTCCACCGTCGTCAACTATTTGATGAGGACCGGAACCGTCGGGCCAGGTCAAGGCTTTGTAGTTACACCACCAGTACTCTTCAAGGGTTTCACCTTTCCAGGCAAATACGGGAACCCCTTGGGGTTTATCAACAGTGCCACCCTTTTCAGGCGGACCTACAACAACAGCGGAAGCAGCATGATCCTGGGTGGAAAAAATATTACAGCTTGCCCACCTCACATCTGCACCGAGTTCGACTAATGTCTCGATCAATACCGCAGTTTGAATAGTCATGTGAAGGCTGCCGGTGATGCGAAGATTTTTCAAGGGTTTCTTTTCTGCGTACTTTTCACGGGTTGCAATCAGTCCGGGCATTTCCTTTTCTGCGATTTCAATTTCCTTTCTCCCCCAAGGTGCAAGATTTATATCCGCAACCTTGTACTCCATTTTCTCCGTCATTATTCTTATATATCCCTCCTGGTTAAGATTATGCAGGTTGATATGCTAAACTGAACCTGCAGCAGCAACAAACCGTAATTAGGGTGAATTATGTTAACTTCCAATGCTCCTCATTAATTGCTTTACGTATCTCTTGGGCGCGCTTTTCATCAAATTGTGCACCTGTTTGCTTTACAACTTGGGCAGCGATATAAGAAGCTACCTTCCCTGCATCACTGATTGAATAACCTTTTAGCAGGGCGTATAAAAAGCCCGCTGCATAATTATCACCGGCCCCGGTGCTGTCAACAGCATTAACCGGGTAAGCATTTATGGTATTAAATTCTCCCTGTTCTGAAGCGATACAGGATCCTTCAGCGCAGTTTTTAACTGCAGCGACGCCGCATTCTTTAGCCAGTCGTTTTACGGCCTTTTCAAGATCGTCGAATCCAAACAATAAACGTGTTTCTTCACGATTGGCCAGCAGCACATCTACGCTTTTGTTAATAAGTTCAAGAAAGTCGCTGCGGTGCCTTTCCACTGCAAAAGGATCGGCAACATCGAAAACCACTTTTGCGCCCGCTTTACGAGCCGTTTCTATGGCAGATCTTATAGCCTCCTTTTGAGGTTTGGTATCCCACATGTAGCCGGTAAAATACAAATACCTGGCATCAAGAATTTTATCATGATTAACATGCTCAGGGCCGAATTTTTGGCAGACACCGAGTCGTGTGCTCATAGTTCGTTCATAATCCGGTGTGACAAGGACAATGCAGCTCCCTGTGTCTCCTTCACAGGTTTCCAGATCAGATAAAACATTTTGGGATTTAAGACGATTACGGTAAATATCACCGAGTTCATCTTGACCAACCATACCTGCTAAGGCCGTTGAAACGCCGAGCGCGGCAAGTGTAATCATGGTGTTCGGAGCTGAGCCGCCACAAGCATATTTTTTGTCACGATCCTTGATTCGCTCCAAAATGACGTTTCCTCGTTGGGAATCAATTAACTCCATAGTGCCTTTGTTTAAGTTGAGCTCCTCTATTTCACTGTCACTGACATGCGCGAGCACATCAATTAACGGGTTGCCTATACCATAAACCTCTACCTTTTCATTTTTTCTTTTTCCCATAAAAACAACTCCTCCGGATACATGGTTTGGTCTCCCATTTTGGGAAAACCTATCACATTATAAAATTATATCACTTACCTCATCCAGAGTCAAATAATTGGGAATTAATGGAATTGTAAGCGCTTGCATCAAGCGGTGTTTTGGTTTAGCGTCCTGGCATTTGGGCTAAAGGGGTTCGGCAGCCGAAACCGGCTTGTTGCGGTTCTGCCGATAGCATGGAGGGGTCTTATATTTCCCACTTAATATTTCTTAATTCGTCTAACAAGGTGTAATTTGTTAAATCAAATTGAATAGGTGTGATAGATACATAGGACTTTTTAATCGCTGCGACATCCGTGTCTTCTTCATCTTCTTCTCCCGGCGATTCAACCAGTTCACCGGCCAGCCAGTAGTAGTTTTTGCCTCGGGGATCGACTCTTTTTTGGAAAGCATTTTGGTATTGGCGAAGGCCAAGTCGAGTTACCGCAACCCCTGCAATGTCTCGACGGGCTTTGTCAGGAACATTTATGTTAAGGAGTGTGTCTTCAGGCAAGCTGTGATCTTGAATGTAGCGCATGATTCTAAGGACAAAGTTTGCGGCAAACCGAAAGTCAGGGCTTTTGCTTTCTTTTAATGGCAATACAAGAGACACAGCTATAGCAGGTATGCCCAGGATAATGCCTTCAATGGCAGCAGAAACAGTGCCCGAGTATAGCACATCGGTCCCGATATTGGCCCCCCGATTAATACCGGATATAACTAAATCAGGTTTTTTAGGAAGCAGGTACTCTACTGCCAGTTTAACTGAATCAGAAGGCGTTCCATTCACGGCCCAACCTTTTAGCTTTGAGTTATGGAAAAAACGGGCTTCTTCGGCTCGTAAGGGCCTGTGCATGGTAATAGCGTGCCCCGTGGCGCTGCGCTCGTGGTTGGGAGCAACAATGTAGAGCTCTACTTCTTCGTCTTGCACCAACGCTTCACCAAGGATTTGAATGCCTTCGGCGTATATCCCATCGTCATTGGTCAGTAATACGATCAAGTCTTCATCCCTCCACATGGTATAAAATGTTTGATCCCGAGGTTGTATTATGGTTTTTCCTGGCCATAATGACTCAGGAAACTTTCTCGTAAAGCACGTACTTCTTCATTA
>SKMY01000067.1 GCA_007120815.1 Syntrophomonadaceae bacterium
AAGCCTTGATAAAGGAAGGGGTCACACTGAAGGGCTGCCCCAGGTCAAGAGAAATCGTCATGGGAATGGAAGAAGCCACAGAAGACGATTGGAGAACCGAGTACCTGGATCTTATTCTCTCGGTGAAAATTGTTGATACATTGGAGGATGCCATATCGCACATCAACAACTACGGATCCCACCACACCGATGTCATTGTGTCCAGCGATTACGATGCCATCAAGCAGTTCACCCGGGAGGTGGACTCAGGCGTTGTCCTATCCAATGCCTCGACCATGTTTAATGATGGCGGAGAGCTGGGGATGGGGGCCGAGGTGGGAATTTCTACGGACAAGCTGCAGGCCCGCGGCCCCGTGGGAATAAAGGAATTAACCTCTTACAAATATATTGTGGAAGGACAGGGCCACATCATGTAACATGTTTGGGAGTGAAACTGATATGCTTTTCAGAGAAGATAACCATGAGATGGAAGAAGTACTGGATCACTGGGAAGAAAGCTTTGAAGAAAAGGAAAAAGAACGCGAAGGCGATCGCCGCCACATCGGCGTTGAGCTGAAATTTCCCGTGGTCGATGAGAAAGGGCAGGCGGTTGCCCCCGGAGTTATGACCGACTTGTGGGAATTCCTGGGGGAAGAAGGATGGGACGTCATTACCGACCCTTACTTTAAACACCCCATCGGGGCAACTTTTCCAGGAGACCCTGGCGAGGACCTGGCGGGTACCGAGACCGGATACTGTAAAATGGAACTTTCACTGGGGTACAAGGGAAACCTGTGGCAGTTGGACAAGCGTATCCGTTCCCTGGCAGAAATGTTGGAGCGGTTTCGCGAAAAACAGTCTGAAAAGGTGTACTTTCTCTGCTACGGCATTCACCCGGTAACCCCGCCATCCGATGACTTGATGACAAAAAAGCAGCGCAACCTGTTCTGGAACAAGGCCTTTGGAAACCGTCGAGTCAACTTGCTCAGCATTACCTGTTCCAACCAGGTCCACGCCGATGTGTCTGTGGAAGAAGCAGCGGCAGCGCTAAACGTATTTAACGGTTTAAGCCCGGTGGAAATAGCGCTCAACGCCAACTCCAATATTTGGAACGGCAAAGTGGACCCAGAATACAAAGCATTAAGCGTAAACTTTTGGAACCGCTGGCTCCCCAACAGCCCGCGGGTTGGTATAACACCCAGGCGCTTTGGAAACCTGACCGACTATACGGTCTTTATATCCGGCTTTAAACCCGTCTATGTCAGGAGAAAAGGGCGGTATTACGGTATCGGCCACTACGCCTCCTTTGCGGAATACTGGGCGGCGGGAAAAAAAGCCACCGGCGAAGATGAGAACGGTGAGCGCGTACCCCTGGTCCCCATGGAGGAGGACTTCGACCTGCACTATACCTTCTGCTGGAACGATGCCCGGCTTTCCGGCTATTATACCCTGGAAAATCGTGTTAACTGCCAGCAGCCGCCCCATCGGCTCATGGTACCGGCAGCATTTACCCTTGGGATCATGGAAAAATTGCTTCCCGCCCAATCCCTGGTGGACAGTTTTGACTGGGATGACCTGGAAGGAGCCCGGGATGATGCCGTGAACAACGGCATGCAGGCCTATTTAGCCGGTGATAGCATCAAGGAGCTCTGCCTGGAGGTGCTGCAGCTGGCTCAAAAAGGGCTGGAGCAGAGAAAATTAGGCGAGGAAAAGTTTTTAGAGCCGTTGTGGGAAGGGCTGGAAACGGCAACCTGTCCTGCGGACCGCGCCAGGGACATTTTTTGCAAGGAGGGGCTGGAAGCCTTTCTTGAAGCACATTCCACAACCAGAATTCTTAATGCCTCCCGTTAAGAATATACTGGTGATAATAGACAAACCACTCATTAGGAAGGAAGGATAGCGTGTTCGGTTACAGCGGTAAAATTTTACGTGTGGATCTGAACCAGGAAAAGGTGACCACCGAGCCTCTTCCCCAAGAACTGATTCTCAAATATATTGGTGGCCGGGGGATGGCCGCTCATTACCTGTACCACGAAGTGCCGGCAGGAGCCGATCCGCTGGGTCCGGACAACCGCCTCATTTTTACCACCGGGCCCTTTGACAACACCAACCTCCCCGGCTCCAGCCGTTACCTGATTTGTTTCAAGTCCCCATTAACCGGCGGTTGGGGTGACGCCAACGCCGGAGGCTCTTTCGGCCGAATGTTAAAGCGCTCCGGGCACGACCTGATTATCGTACAGGGAACGGCCTCCAGGCCTCTTTACCTGATGGTGACGGAAGAGGAAATAGCTCTTAAGGATGCCTCCCACCTTTGGGGATTATCCGTAGGAGAAACCACGGAGAAAATCCGTTTTGATTATAAAAACAAGCGCCTGCAGGTGGCCACCATCGGCCAGGCGGGTGAAAACCTAGTCCGCTATGCCTGTGTGATTAACGGGTTTAACAGGGCCGCAGGACGAAGTGGAGCCGGTGCTGTTATGGGGGCCAAAAAGCTGAAGGCGGTGGTGGCTTTTGGCAGCATGGAAACAAAAGTGCAAGATCGCACCCGATTAAGGGACCGTATTAAAGAACTCAATCAGTACATTCGTGAAGATCCAGGATGCCGCGTGCTCAGCACCCACGGCACGTCCAGCGGGGTAGGACCGTACAATGAAATGGGCATGTTCCCGGCCTATAACTTCCGGGAAGGGTATTCCGACGACATCCGTCCCTTAATGGGCGAAACCATGACAGATACGGTCCTGGTCGGGCGTGAAGCCTGCCCGGGATGCCCCGTGTCCTGCAAGCGGGTGGTCCAGGTGGTGGAAGAGCCTTATCGGACCAACCCGGTTTATGGGGGACCCGAGTTTGAGACCATCGGCACGCTGGGGAGTTGTGTGGGGGTTTACAATATGAAAGCCGTGGCAAAAGCCCATGAACGCTGCAACCACTTCGGTCTCGATGCCATCAATACCGGCCTGTGCATTGCCTGGGCCATGGAATGTTACGAGAAAGGCCTTTTAAGCCCGGAAGATACCGGCGGCCTGGACCTGTCCTGGGGGAATGAAGAAACCCTGCTCAAGCTGATTGAAGATATTTCCTTCCGCCGGGGGTTGGGCGACCTGCTGGCGGAAGGCTTAAAAATTGCTTCAGAACGAGTAGGACAGGGATCCGATCACTTTGCCATGCAGGTAAAAAACCAGGCCTTTGCCGTGCATATGCCCCGGGCAAAAATTGGCCAGGGGTTGTCCTATGCCACCTCCAACCGGGGAGCCTGTCACATGCAGGGGATGCACGACGAAACCATCGAAGCCGGCCGGCTGATGTCCTCCATCGGGATCGACAAAAAATTTAGGGGGATATCCCGGATGTCCAAACAATTAAAGCCCGAATTTGAAGTGCTCGCCCAGAACTTGCGAGCCATGCAGGACAGCCTGATCATGTGCCGTTTCATCTGCTGGGATTCCGGACCGATCACCCCGGCTTCCCTTTCAGAGTTGGTTCGGTTGATTACCGGCATGGACCAGTACACCACAAATCAGCTCATGCACATGGGCGAACGGGTCTACAACCTGTGCCGCCTTTTCAACAACCGTGAAGGGATTACGTCAGCCGATGATACCCTTCCCGGACGCGTAGGTGAACCCCTGCCCCGCGGAGCCAGCGCCGGTTCAATTATTTCGCCGGAGGACTTAAAACAAATGTTAGACCGGTATTACCAGGTTCGCGGGTGGGATGAACGGGGAATTCCCACGGCTGAAACCTTAAAACGCCTTGAACTGGAGGAAGAAGGCGCCATGTTCGGCATATCATGAAGACGAAAGGGGGAAGAGCATGAACGTATTTGAATTTATGATTAACCGCCGGGAAGCGTTATGGCACTTAACCGTGGAGCATTTTAACCTGGTTTTGTTGGCTGTGCTGATCGCGGTGGTGCTCGGTATCATCATTGGAATTCTTATCACGTACAATCATACGGCATCGGTTGTCGCCTTGACCATATGTCAGGTGTTAATGACCGTGCCGAGTATGGCCATGCTCGGCTTTTTGCTGCCTTTTTTCGGCATAGGTTTTAGAACAGGAATGATTGCGCTGATTCTTTACTCCCTGCTCCCCATTGTGCGCAACACCTATACGGGGATCCGGGAAATACCCCACTCTATTTTGGAGTCGGCTTACGGCATGGGCATGACGCCCTGGCATGTTCTCCTGCGCATCCAGATCCCCCTGGCCATGCCCGTTGTTATGGCCGGTATCCGAACGGCAACGGTCATGGTGATCGGTATCGCGGCCATTGCCTCGTATATCGGAGCCGGAGGGCTGGGCGAACTCATTTTTCACGGAATTTCCAGAACACAACCCTATCGAATACTGGCCGGCGCTATACTCATATCGACTATGGCCGTCCTGGCCGACCTGATCCTGGGGTGGGCCGAAGAACGGCTCATGGTGCGGTAAATGGATAAAAGGAAGGAGGTTTAATGTGATAAAAATAGAAAATGTAACCAAAATATTCCCGGGTACCGATATCCCGGCTGTGGATAACCTGTCCATGGATATCAATGAAGGGGAAGTATGTGTGCTGGTGGGGCCTTCCGGGTGTGGAAAGACCACCACCATGAAGATGATCAACCGGATTTTTGAACCTACAAAAGGCAAGATCTATGTAAACGGGCAGGATGTATCCCAGATCAGTCCCATTAAGCTGCGTCTGGGTATCGGCTATGTTATCCAGGAAATTGGTCTATTCCCTCATTTAAATATTGCAGATAACGTAGCTACCGTGCCCCGGGAATTAAAATGGCCGAAAGACAAAATTCGCAAACGGGTCGATGAACTGCTTACCCTGGTAGGCCTGGACCCCAAGCTCCACCGCGACCGCAAACCCTCGGGTTTAAGCGGCGGACAGCGCCAGCGTGTCGGTGTGGCCCGGGCCATGGCAGCAGACCCGCCCATCATGCTGATGGACGAACCTTTTGGTGCAGTTGATCCCATTACCCGGGCCCGGCTGCAAAATGAATTTTTGCGTCTCCAGGAACAGCTGAAAAAGACCATTGTCTTTGTTACTCACGATATCGATGAAGCCATAAAAATGGGCGACAAGATTGCTGCCATGCGGGAAGGAAGGCTGGTCCAGTACAGTGACCCCGACGAGCTGCTTTCCTCCCCTGCCGATGAATTTGTGGCCAACCTGGTGGGCCGCAACCGTTCCATCAAGCGCCTGCACCTGATCCGCGCTTACGAAGCGGTTAGAGGTAATGTGCCCTTTCTGGAGAAGGGAGATTCCATGGAACGCGTCAGGGAAAAAATTGAAGACAGCGAGCTCCGGGCCGTGCTGGTGGTGGATGACAGGCAAAAACTCATCGGCCTGGTTTCAGCCGATGACATCAAAAAGGACCGGGGTGCAACCGTCGCCGGTGACCTGGCACAGGAAATTGAAAATTACGTCACCGATGATGCCACGTTAAACGACGCCCTTTCTGTGATGTTAAACCTGGGCGAGGGGTACGTTGCCGTCGTTGATGACAGCCACAAGCTCAAGGGCACCATCACCCTGGGCGACCTGCTGGAGGTGGTGAAAGAC
>SKMY01000182.1 GCA_007120815.1 Syntrophomonadaceae bacterium
AAGTCGGTCCTCCGCTACGCTACGGAAGCGACAGAACCGTCCCAGTGCTTCCCGAACCGTCCCCGTGCTTCCCCCTATATGCGTCCTTGCTCCTGCTTTGGCTGGTTCCTTGGAATTACAAACTTTCTATATTATAACATACTGGCCCGGCAATAATCATGTTGGCCATCAGAAAAATCAAATAACCGTCACTTTCTTAGCGTTCCATTTAATTGCTCAACCATTTCTTATACAAATGCATCGTAGGAAGCAGGGGGACAGTTCTGTCGCTTTCCCTGAAAGTCGGTCCTCCGCTACGCTACGGAAGCGCCAGAACCGTCCCCGCAGCTTCCTCTCATGCTTCTTCGGTTCCCGTGCTCAGACTTCAGCAGGAAGGAAGCAAGAGAACCGTCCCCGCAGCTTCCTCGTCCCCGTGCTTCCTCTTTCTTATCCTAATATGTATCGTTCCCCTACAACAGATCATATTACCCCGATTACATATCATACATCCATGATAAAAAAAAGTAGTAACAAAAATGCTGTTACCACTTTTCATCAAAGATATTTTTTATTCAGTTAAATCTTTTAACCGGCTGTTATTAGCCTGCTAACAGCTGCTGAAAAGTTACTGCTCCATCTGTTTGGCCAGAAATCCGGCTGCTGTTTCTGCCAGTTTAAGCTCCAGGTCTCCCAATTTAGCTTCATGGTTTCTCGTTCCCATAATCACAGCTCCAATTGGATCCCCTTCACTGATGATAGGAGCGATAACTTCTGCATAGAACTTAGAAACACTGTCTTCATCCGCATCCCGGTAATATTCATGTTGAGATGTATCATGGATGAGTACGCTTTTTCGGTTTTCCATCACTTTATCAACAGCCATACTCAACGTGCGATTCATGAATTCTTTTTTCGGTGCCCCGGAAACCGCTATAACGGTATCTCGGTCTGCGATGCATGCGATATGTCCCATGGCTTCATAAAGAGAATCAGCGTATTCCTGGGCAAAATCACCCAACTCACCTATCGGAGAATACTTCTTTAAGATGACTTCTCCATCACGATCTACAAATATTTCCAGGGGATCCCCTTCTCGAATCTTTAGCGTCCGACGGATCTCTTTGGGGATAACAACCCGACCGAGGTCATCGATGCGACGCACTATGCCTGTTGCTTTCAACGACGACTTCCCTCCCTTTTCCGGCAAATATTATTCTTTGCAGATTTTCCTTAGTATTCATCTAAAGGGAGAGTTTTATTCATGTTTTATTGACCAAGAAAGGTTTCAACTTCTGCACTGCTCAGCAGTTCCTGCAGGTACTCTTCAAAGTAAAGACGTTTCTTGATTTCTCGGGCCTCCTCCTCAATTTCCTCGAAAGAAAGCTCCTGAGCTTCAATCTTATCCGTAATCATGATGAGATGAAAACCAAAGGGTGTTTCTACCGGTTCGCTGATTTCTCCCGATGAAAGGGCGAAAGCTGCTTCCAGGAATATGGGGTCCAGCATATCATCGGAGCGGATCAGGCCCAGTTCCACATAACTGTCCAGGGAAACCTCTTCACCCACTTCCGTGAAATCGGCCCCATCTTTAATTCTTTTCAAAGCCGACTGCGCCTCTTCTTCCGTTTCCAACAGGATATGATAGGCGTGAACCTGGGCCGGCTGGGCCAAAAGGGAGGGGTTTTCTTCCACGAAAGCTCTGACTTCATCTTCGGTTAATTGGCTGCTTGTGTGCTCGAATAACGCCCAGCGCAGCTGAGAATCCCGGTGAACCAGCTTCATGACTTGCTCTTCAATACCCAGCTCGTTCAACCTATCCTGGAAGGCCTCCTCGGTTCCGTACACCTGATTTACCAGCTCTTCACGGACTTCTTGGAATTCTTTCTCGATTTCCTCCTGGTCAACCTCCAATTCCAGGACCCGGGCTTCCTGCTCCAGGATACGGTTTTCAATCAAAAACCACAAAATCTCGTTTTCCAGCATTTCCAGGGCATCTTGTTCCTCGTACATGTCTTTCACATCAGGCATATAGAGGTAGACCACCTGTAAAAATTCTTGGAGCTCCTGGTCGCTAATCTCCTCATCATTCACGTTGGCCAACACGACTTCTTGAGAAGCCTGGTCGCCGCATCCGGAAAGGCTAAAAGCCAGCAGGAGTACAAAAAAACAAACAACCAAAAACCTGCACCGGGCGTTTAGTGTACGCATTCAAGATCTCCTTCCTATTAATAAAACCTTGGATTCTTTAATAAAACATTAGACCCTTCTCAATCAATTCACCCTTAGGTTTCATCTCCATTCTCCACTCTATTATAGCACGTTATGCCTTGCTGTAAAGGAGCCATCCACTTTCTGCGAAGAGCAACCGGAGCCGATACCGGGAAGCAGAAACGCCATCTCTTATCGATAAAATACGTCCAAATCCAGCTCTACCGGCATGAAATCCAGGTAATCGCTGGCGGTAAAATAGTAAACAATACCATCCCGGTTTCCCTGAAGCGCTCTTTGGTGGTCCGCGCCGTGGAGGTGACCGTACAGGCAAAGTTTAACACCGAAACGGTGCAGGATCTCAACAAATCCCGTGTCTTCCAACCGGGCGTTCCAGGGGGGAAAATGCAGCGTGGCCAGCAGCCGTTCAAACCCGTCATTTTGGGCCGATTCCAGGGACATCTGTAAACGCAGCAGCTCTCTTTGGTAGATTTTTTCATCCTCCACCGCAACGCTTTCTCCAAAGGGAACCGACCATCCCCGGGTCCCGCATACCGCGATATCTCCATAAGGATAGTAGTTATTCTGCACCGCTTTAATGCTCTCGGGCAAGGCGCTCTGTACCTTGGAATAACTTTTCCACCAGTAATCGTGATTTCCCCGAAAAATAATTTTCTTTCCCGGCAGGGCATGTATGAAAGCCAGGTCGGCCCGGGCTCCTTCCAGCTTCAAGGCCCAGCTCAAATCGCCTCCTAAGATTACCGCATCCTCCTGGCTGACCACCCTGTTCCAGTTTTCCCGCAGCTTAACATGGTGATTTTCCCAGCACGACCCGAAAACATCCATGGGCTTATCCCCGCTCAGGGAAAGGTGCAGATCGCTAATGGCAAATAATGGCATAAGGCACCTCTGCATAAGGATTTCTCTTTCCTACATATTTATTTCTCTTCTTCATATATTATATCCTGCTCCATCCTTTATCCCCATATAATCTCTTTGCCTCCCAGCTGCTACCGTCCCAGCTGCTACCGCCCCTGCTGCTTCCGCCCCTGCTGCTACCTATGCCCCTTCTCAGGCAAAAAAGCCCCCTTACCCTCTTGGCTGCTTTTGGCGTGGAGGGCAAGGGGGCCGGAGAACCTTATCATATCTTTGCTGTTTAAGCCTACTCACTTATTGGGCATACACTTGGGAAGCAGGGGATGTTTCTGTCGCTTTCTCTGAAGCGCCAGAAACATCCCCGCTACTTCCCTTCAAATCAAGCAAGGCTGAGCAGCCACATCTTATCATATTGCCATCTTAGTCTTATCGTCATTTTATGCAGCTTAGGCTGCTCAGACTTTCTAAATAGCAGGTAGAGTGAAACACATTAACCTTCCTGGGAAGCGGAAGCCTGAGCTTTCACTTCTTCTTTGGCCTTTTTACCTGCAACGCGCTGGTAGAAGAACAGGGCGACTAATATGCCGAAGCCGACGAAATCGGCATAAATGCTGGCGGTAATCAAGGACAGCGCAGCGGCAAAAAGAATCACCTGGATGAGTAAGTGAATATGGCCAAAGTAATACTTCTGCACCGCAGAGGCCAGGGCGTACACCCCGACAAGGGCCGTTACGGTACGGAGAACCACCGTCGATACGGCAAGTGCTTCCACCACCGCGGTTCCGTCTGCAGCAATTCTCTGTATCATCATAACTTCATCCATGTTGCCCAGGATCAGGGCAGGGGCATAGAAGAACATGAATGGCACGATATAGGCTGTCAACCCCAGGCGGAACGAGGTGTAACCCGTTTTCATGGGGTCCGAACCGCTGATACCCGAAGCCGCGTAAGCTGCCAGGGCCACAGGGGGTGTAATCGCCGAAATACAGGCGAAATAGAAAACGAACATGTGGGCCACCAAAACCGGCATGCCGATACGGATAAGCCCCGGAGTCAACACAGAGGCGGCAATGGCGTAAGCCGCTGTGGTGGGCATCCCCATGCCCAGCAGAATAGCCACACACATGGCGAATATCAGGGCCAGCAGCTGGCTGGTACCGGCGATACCCAGGAGCAGGTTAGCAAACTTGACGCCCACACCGGTCAGGGCGATAACACCCATGATAATACCAGCGGCCGCACAAACGGCCATCAGCTGGATGGCGCCCCGGGAACCACCCTCAAGTCCTTTTATGATCTTAATGGGGCCTACCCCCTTGGCCACATCCCGCACGATCAAGGCGTTTAACCAACTCACCACTAGGCAGCTGACGATACCGACAAAACCGGCCATGATCACGGAATAACCCGTGAGCAGCAGGTAAAACAGAAGCAGCACCGGGATAAACAGGTAGCTTCGCTTCATCACGTATCCAACCTTGGGAAGCGCCTTGCGGGGGAAGCCCATAAGCCCCAGTTTCACCGCTTCATAGTCCACCATCAAAAAGGCCGATGTAAAATACAAAAGGGCAGGAATAATACCGGCCATCATGATCCGCTGGTAGGGAATTCCGGTAATCTCTGCCATGATAAATATCCCGGCCCCCATAATCGGCGGCATAACCTGGCCACCGGCGGAAGCAACCGCTTCCGTAGCGGCAGCAAATTTGGAGGAATATCCGACCTTCTTCATCAAGGGAATGGTCAAGCTTCCTGTTGCTACGGCGTTACCTGCCGACGTTCCGTTCATGGTCCCCATCAAGGCACTGGCGATAATAGCCACCTTGGCCGGGCCTCCGCGGGCTCCACCGCTAATGGAAAACGCCCATTCCACGAAATACTTTCCAACCCCCGACACCTGTAGAAATGACGCAAAAATAATGAACAGGATAATATATCTATACGATATGGCGATGGGCGCGCTAAAAATTCCGTAGTCGCTGTAGATATAACCCATAAAGCGGTTAAAGGCATAGCCGCTGTGCCCAATCACGCCGGGCAAATGGTCTCCAAACAGTGCATAACCGATAAACACACCGGATAAAATCAACAGCGCATTACCGCTGCAGCGCCGGGCCAGTTCCAGTACAATGACCACTCCGATCAGAACCATGATCAGGTCCCCGTCCGTCGGCCGAACGCGGATCCGCCAGATCAATTCCTGAAAATTAATTACAATATAGGAGAAAACATAAATGGCCCCGAGAACGCCTACCCAGTCCAGGAGATGAATTTTTTCCTTGGCTTTCGCCCATCCGGGCACCAGTAAAAAGCCCAACACAGAAAGAGTAAACACGTGCATGCTTCTTCCAAGTAGCGGGTCGATGGGATTAAAGACAAGGAAATAAATGTGCAATAAGGCCGTAAGGGATGCCCAAATGGTAATAACTCGGGCCATGTATCCGGACATTTTTCGCTGAC
>SKMY01000289.1 GCA_007120815.1 Syntrophomonadaceae bacterium
GCGGACGGGAGCAGAAATGACCAGGGCGTTATCATTAATCACACCCGAGAAGAATAGCTCCGACCAGGTCACATTTCCACCCAGGGAACCCTGTATGTAATCCCGTTCGGCCAGTTGGGCATACCAGACGGCATCCTGGATGGCAAAAACCACCAGGCCCTCCGTGTTGGTGATGAAAAAATCCGAATAGCCGTATTCCTGGGCCACCGCCGGAGCCAGTTCATCCAGGATATCCAGCCGCTGGAGCCAGCGCGGGTCGGTGATGTCCCCTTCGGCCTCCCGCAGGATGTTCAGACTCTGGTAGACATCCCGGGTGGTGGCCAGAACGGCGGCATCATTTTCTCTTTGTGCAAAGTAGTCTTGAAGTTGGTCATCAGCAATGTCCGCATACAAGGCCAGCTTCATAAATACCTCATTTTCGATTTCCCCCTGGGCCCTGTTGTAGGACAGCAGCCCGATGGCTCCCATGGGCACCAGGCCAACCAAAAGGAAAAGGGCAATTAGTTTTACTTTCAGGCTCAACTTGTTGAATTTAAACATGTGCATTCCCTCCAATCGTTTGATCATTTTACTTGGTTTTGTTCTTCTTTAGTTGCTCTTCCGCTGTTAGATAACCCCCAATTTGATTAAGCCCTTTTCAACCATCTAAAACCCCCTTTTAAACATTAAAAACTGATATTTATCCTAAACTTGTCAAAACGTCTTCCCTGGCGCAATTGAGTCTATGGTAAATCACCGGGTGGCATTTGACCATGGGGAGTATCCCCATTGGCGTTAAAGGTGTTCCCCAATTAAATCGAAGTCCTTTCCCATCTTGCTTATAACTTAAACAATTTCGCCTTTGACAAAGGAGGTGATGGTTCCGGCGATATCATCCAGGGGCAGCACCCGTTCCACACCGCCTAGATTGATGGCCTGGCGTGGCATACCAAAAACGACTGATGTTTTCTCGTCCTGGGCCACGGTAAAGGCGCCTCTATCATGCATTTCTTTTAACCCCCTGGCCCCGTCATCACCCATACCGGTCAGAATGATGCCCATGGCGTTGGAAGGTTTTAGCTGGGCCAGCGAATGGAAGGTTTTATCCACAGAAGGCCTGTGTCGATTAACGGGCGGATCCATATTGAGCTTGACAAAATAACCCCTGGTGTTTTTTTCAATGACCATATGTTTGTCTCCTGGTGCGATATGTACGCTGCCTGTCGTTATTTGATCGCCATCGGCGGCTTCTTTAACCTTCAACCGGCAGTTTCGATCCAGGCTTTGGGCATAAGAGGCTGTGAAGTTAGGTGGCATGTGCAGTACGACGATGATGCCCGGCATATTTGCCGGAAGCCTGGTTAAGATGCTCTTAACCGCTACGGTTCCTCCTGTTGAGGCCCCAATGGCGATAATCTTGTCGGTACTCTTCACCAGCGTTCTTTCCGGAAGTGCTTCTACCGCGGATTCTTTGGCCGTAAAAACAGCCTGCTGCTTCTTTTTATGGCGTGAATGCTTCTTTAACACATCCAGGTTGGCCGACGCTGCATTCTTCACCCGGGCTGTAATTTCTGGGAACATCTCCTTTAGGCCGGCCTTAACACCCACAGCGGGTTTAGTTACAAAATCCACGGCCCCAAGCTCCAGGGCCTTGATGGTAGCTGCGCTGCCTTTTTGAGCCAGGGAACTGATCACGATAACCGGAAGAGGATACGTTGCCATGAGCCTCTCCAGGAAAGTCAATCCATCCATGCGAGGCATTTCCAGGTCCAGGGTGATGACATCAGGCTTTTGCGCCTTAATCTTCTTTACTGCCTGGATGGGGTCTGCAGCGGTACCGATCACCTCAATACCTCTGTCGCGGGATAATATGCCCGCTAATACTTCCCTAACCAGTGCAGAATCATCGACAATCAGTACTTTAACCGGTTTAAGTGCCATAATGCCTGGCTGACCTCCCCTGACTGATCATTAAAATCCTTTCTTAAGCAAGCTTTTTGTAAACGGTATGCTTTACGGACTGCCAACGGCCGCTTGGCTCATCGGATGGATTGATAGACTCGGAATGGCCTAAAAACAAGTGGCCATTTGGCTGCAGGTGCTCATGGAACTGCCTTAATACCCCTGCACGGGTTTCCCTGTCAAAATAGATAAAAACATTGCGGCAAAAGATAAAGTCGAAGGGTTCCCGCAGGGGATATTTTTCCTTGGAGGTTAAATTGAGCTGGCGAAACTCTATCATTCTCTGCAGCTTTTCTTTCACTTTAAACAGGCCCCGGTTTGACCCGGTTCCCAGTTTAAAATTATTTTTCAGCCAATCGTACGGAATGTCTTTTACGTCATGGGTGGTGTAGACGCCTTTCCGGGCTTTATTCAGGGCCTCGGTGTTAATGTCCGATGCCAGAATAGAGAGGTTCCACCCTTTTTTCCCGCAGAAATATGCATCCAAAACCATGGCAAGGGTGTACGGTTCTTCCCCTGTAGAGCAGCCGGCGGACCATGCCCTGATTTTCCTGCCTGAATGGCCTGCCCTGGATTCAATGGCGGGCAGAATATGGCTGTGTAAATATTTAAAATGGTGTTCTTCTCGGAAAAAATTCGTCACATTGGTGGTAATACAGTTAAACAAGACCTCGATCTCTGTCGGAGTGTTTTCCAGGTAGCGAAGGTACTGGGCAAAGCTGGCCATATTCAGCTCTTTTAATCGCTTGGAAAGGCGGGATACAACCAGTGCCCTTTTGGGTTCGGTCAAATTCACACCGATGGATTCATAGACAATGCGCCGGATTTCTTCAAACTCCTCGGAGCTAAGCACAGTATGGTGTTGCAAAGCAGCCACAGAACTCACCTCTTCCCCTCCTTCTTTATGTATCAGGATGCCTTTCTTTTTCTTGCCAGCTGGAACATGGAGTGAATATCCAGGATTAATGCCACTTTTCCATCTCCTAATATGGTTGCCCCGGCAATGCCTTCTACCTGCTCCATGTTTTCTTTGATGCTCTTGATGACCACTTGCTCCTGGCCGATAATTTCATCAACCAGCAGTGCCATTTTTTTATCGCCTTCCTGCAAAATAACCAGGATCCCTTCCGTAGGGCTGGTATGGTCTGCTTTCAAGTTGAGCAGCTGGTACAGGGCCGAATAGGGGAGGTACTCACTGCGAAGCTGCATGATTAAGCTCTTCCCTTCGGCCTTCCTGATATCCCCGGGTGATGCCTTGATAAGCTCGGTAATGGCGTTTAACGGTATGATAAATCGTTCCTGCGCGACCCGGATCATCATCCCATCTATAATGGCCAGGGTTAGAGGAAGCTTGATCCGGAATGTGGTCCCCAGATCTTTTTGGGAAATCAGTTCAATGTCTCCTCGCAGGTTTTTAATATTCGTCATAACCACGTCCAGCCCGACCCCACGCCCGGAAATATCTGTGATTTCCTTTGCAGTAGAAAAA
This sequence comes from Syntrophomonadaceae bacterium, assembly GCA_007120815.1. The sequence continues at coordinate 3,431 of SKMY01000289.1, forward strand.
CCGGGCATGAAGAGCAGGTTTTTAATTTCAGCCGGGCTTAAGTTGCAGTCCTCCGCCACCAGGCCTTTTTCCCGCGCTTTTCGTAAAACTGCCTCCTCGTCAATGCCCCGACCGTCATCAGATATTTCTATAACAATACAACCTTCTTGATGGAAAGCATTTAATGCTATCTTTCCGGCTGGAGGTTTTCCTTTGGCAGCTCTCTCCTCCGGTGCTTCCAGGCCGTGGTCTACAGAGTTTCTAAGGATATGTTTCAAGGGGTCAGCAATCTGTTCGATCACTTTTTTATCCAGTTCAGTGTCCCGTCCCCGGATGTCCAGCTCGACCTCTTTACCCTTGTTCCAGGCCATATCGCGCACCATGCGCTGGAATCGTACAAAAGTGCCCCCGATGGGGATCATGCTGGCGTTCATAACGCCCTCCTGCAAGCGGCGGATGATTTTGTCCGTTTCCTGGAAGGCATTGGCGATTTCAGCCTGCCGGGAACGGGAACCCTCGGCCAGGCGGAAGGAGAGCTCTTTAATGCGGGACTGGGCAATCAACAGTTCAGCCACCCCGTTTAAAATTTCTTCCAGCTTGTGGGTATCTACCCTGATGGTGTCTGCTTTTTCCTGATCACGCTTGCTTTGCTGGGCCTGAACAATTTTTTCAACTTGACCGCCGCTGATCATCCCTTCTTCTTCCAACAGCTCACCAATGCGCTTTTGTTTTTGGAGGACTTTTGTCAGGTCTTCAGGAGAAATCAAACCGCGTTCAATGAGCAATTCCCCTGTTTTTTTGTCGTCATTAAACCATAAGTCGATTTCGCCGGTAATGTCCTCAACAAGAATTTCATTGTCATCACGGACAAACATGAAAAGGTCCTCAACCCCGGACTGTGTTAATTTTGACTCGAAAAACACCGTCCAGCGCAGGTAAAGCGACTTATTCTCCAGGTTTTCCAGGAGAGGCAATTCAGAAATATTCACATAACTTTCCAGGATCCGGCCGTTTTCCGCCAGCTCAACGATATACATGAGGGGATCGGTTCCTGTCTCCATAATGTCTTGCTTAAATTTAAGCTCGATTCGGAAGTAATGGGTGCTTACTGCGGGCTGGATTTCTGCCGGGCCATCTTCCTGGCTTCGCTGCTCTTCTTCTGCACTAAACAAGCCCACCGCTTCTTCCAGGCTGACCTCCCTGACCTGAATCTGCTCAATTTCGGATATACTTCCCAGACTGCTTTCCAGCGCATCTAAATCCACGCTGCCTGCAGCGAGAAAAGTAAAAATTCGGTCGAAGGCTTCGTTTTCCAGGCAGTGAACCGGGGGGTTGGTTTCCAAAACCTCTGCCAGCTCTAGCGCAGCCGATAAAGCCATGTAAACCCTGACCGACTTTAACAGGCATGACGGGTTGAGCGTTACGCTTACGTGGTATAAAGACGTCTCACTTTCTGCAGCCTGTTGTAGGGTGGCCGTGTCCAGTCCCTGCACCAACTCACCGATGGACATGTCATCTGTTTTACTGCTGAAGTCTGCGTTTTTTTCAAATTCATCCAGGGCATTGAAGAGCACTTCGATGGTACCCTGAAAGGCCGTACCGCTCAAATCTTCACTTTCCAGAATTTGTTTCAACACGTCCATCCCTGTTAAACAAAGATTTAACGCTTCCATGGGGATGTCTTCGCCAGATTGACGAATATTATCCAGGATATTCTCCAGGCGGTGGGCAACAAGGGATATATTCTCCAGTCCCATTAATCCGGCCCCACCTTTCACGGTATGAATACACCGAAATACCGTGTTGATCAGTCCCGCATCACCGGGGGTTTTTTCTAACTCGAGAAGCGCTTCTTCCATTTGCTGTAAATTTTCCCTGCTTTCTTCTAAAAACATGTCGAAAAACTCATCGTTATTCACGCTGTTTCACCACCCATACAGGTATTTGCAGTTCGATGCTGGATTCAAGGAGAGCCGCACAGAACATCGCCGGCTCCACAAAGCTCAAGCATGTTCAAAACAAAGTCATCCATGTTAACCAGGCAAAGTCGACGCCCCTTCTGGGACGCGCTTTTAA
>SKMY01000035.1 GCA_007120815.1 Syntrophomonadaceae bacterium
CACAGACATCGCTTAAGGCCTTCACGTCCGCCGAGGAGTTCACATAAGAAACCACGGCTGCTCCAGGGTACTGTTTTTTCCAGTTGTCCAGGTCCTCCGCTGTAATCATATCCGCCATGGGGCAGCCTGCCGTGTAGTCGGGAAGTAAAACGGTTTTTTGCGGAGACAGCACGGCTGCCACCTCGGCCATGAAATGGACGCCACAGAAAACGATCACATCGATCCCCGGGGCATCTGCCGCTTTTCGGCTTAATTCAAAGGAATCGCCTACATAGTCAGCGGCGTCTATCACTTCGGGAATCTGGTAGTTATGAGCGAGAAGCAAGGCATTTTTTTGTGTCTTTAGCCTGCCCAGCCTTTCAAAAAGCTCTTCCTTCCGGTTATTCATGACAGTCGACATCCTTTGCTAAAAAGTTGAGTTCATTATGGCACTATCCCGGTGTCTTGTCAACTGTCTTGACAAGTTATTTTGGTCACATGCGCCCGCCCTATTTCACCAGGTAACCTGCCTGATCCAGGACGGAGAGAATCTCATCCAGCACATCCTGGCTCGGGGCTTCAACGGTATGCAGGTGAACGCCACCGGTTAATGTCAACAGGGGGCTGGATCGGGTGGTGGATAGCTTTTTTACAAACTGCTCCACATCTCTTCGACTGGAAATCATCAGGTTTCCCTGGAGTTCCCCGTAAACCGGGTGTTCGATGAACACATCAATGACCGTGCCGCCCAGATCGACGATCATTCCAAGCTCTTTCCCGATCTCATCCCGGGAATGGCGGCAGGCTATGGTAGCCCTGACCCGCTTTCCATCATCTTCACTGGAATAAAGCAGGTATCCCCGGGGGGTAGCCAGGATCTGTTCACCAGAAGCCCGTAATATAGCTACATCTTGAACAATGATCTGGCGGCTTACATTTAGCTCACTGGCCAACTGCGTTCCCGTGATAGGGCTTGCTGAATGACCAAGCAGCTTTAAAATGCTGGCTCGCCGTTTTTCATTTTCCACCCTGCTCCTGTCACCTCGTTTAGGGATAAAATTTCTGCTTCCTGTATTGCGTTAATTTTGCCTGGTTTATGTGTTATTCTATCATATTATGATATAATCATGAAAGGCCGAACGGACCAGCTTAACTTGCCTGAAACGAACCTGAGGCGGCGGGCGGATCGGCTTTCGACCACATAGAGGACAACCGGAGCCGATACCGGGAAGCGGAAACGCCATTTTTTTTCATAAAGGGGCCACATCATGGACCGCTTGCGTATCCACCCCAGGGCAATGGATTGGATAGAAGACAAAGGAATGACCCGGCTGACGGTCAGGCAGACATCGGTCATGCCGGGAGGATGCTGCAGCAGCGGAGCGATAGAGCTCATCGCTGAGCCGGGTTCCCCTTCCAAGCCGGAGGGCTACCAAAAGGTCCAATGCGCCACCGATCTGGTGGTCTATTTTCCTAAGCCTTTGTTCGCCCGATTGTCCGCCCCTCAACTTATTTTGCAAAACTACGGCTTTTTTAAAAGCTTGCGTATCGTCGATTCTAGCTGGTAGCTTTTCTAAAAAGCACAATGCGGTTGGTATTGGTCCCAGAGCGGTTGTTGTTAATGCCCCAAATATTTGAGGTTTTCGTAAAATCCTGCCGGTTAATGAGTACGCCCTGGCAGGAAAAACCGGCTTCCAGGCCCAGGGGAATGACATGTTCTTCCAGGCGAACCGTGCCGCTTCGAACCTCCCCCACCTCAAACGCCACCCATCCCCCCTGTCGGGTGACCCGAAACAACTCGATGAAAACATCTCCCATAACAGTTTTCCAGTCACTTATCTTCCGGGTTACGGTTAGTTTTTTTTCTATGCTCCGGGAATCAATGGCGTTGAACCAGCAGCGAAGCCAATTGTCCTGGCTGTACTGGACCACATCCAGGAAGGGTGGGGATGTAACGGTGAGCTGAACCGAACCATCGGGAATTTCTGGTGTGCAGCGGGCGTCTTTCTCCAGAAAAAGCGCAGCATGGCCCGCCTGGCGCAGCCTGTTTACCTCCCCGGTTGTCAGGTTTTTAACCAGGCTAGAAGATTTTTTTAAGATTAATTTCCGGGTATCGCGGTATTCCGGCACCTGGTTTCTTTTTTGGTTGATCCGCTGCTGTCTTTCCGGAGAAACCGCCTGGTTGGGCGGCAGGGTATAAACGGAGAAAAACCCCCGAGAGTGACCGGTTAAGCGATTTGTTGCCACCATACGGATCCAGCGGTCAACATCGTCTTCTGTTCTGCTCTCCAGGCGCTCTTTCAGGTAGCTTCTTAAAGAGAGTATCTCCCCTTCAGTATCTGGATGAAAAAACATCGATAAATCAATTTCCGCCTTTAGCTGCCGGCTAATGGGTATCTCACCCAGTCGCTTCATCACATCCTCCAATTCCGGGACGCACAGTCGGGGACGGCACAAAACACCGCTCAAAGGGTTAACATCGTTAGCAATCACTTCGCGGCCCGTCAGGCCTGCCTCCAGCACCGTTGTGCCCCGGCCGCTGAAGGGGTCGTAAACCCTGTCGCGTTCTTGAGTGAACAGGGCGATAAAGAAGCGGGGAAGCTGGGGCTTAAAACAGGCCCGGTAAGATACCTCATGGATTGATGCGGCCTGCCTCTGGCGGGAGGTCCAAAATTCGTTAATATAGACAGGAACCTTGCTGCCAGCCAGGTAGAGGGATTGGACGTGGGTGCGTTTTTTAAGCGGCGCCTCTTCAAGTGAAAGTTGTTCACCTTCAGCCACAGCATCTATTAAAGAATACCCCTGGAGATAACCATCCAGGTCCGATATGTTATCTATTCTCATATTTATAATGACACCTTCTAACAGGTTAAAATGGCGTTTCCTCTTCCCGGTATCGGCTCCGGTTGCCCGGTTGCTCTTCGCGGAAAGCGCTGGAGCTCACATAGTTCTCCTAACTTAAGTAAAGTAATTGGCTATTTTCTACTCTAATTCCTTCAAAAACCTTTCCCCAGAAATCCGGTATACTTTTTGATTCTTCTAAGATATAATGAGTAAAATTTCTCTTTCCTGGAGGTTCCACCGCCGTGGAAAAAGTTGATGTCGTGATTATCGGAGCAGGTGTAATCGGCCTGGCTATCGCCCTGGAAACAGCAAAAAAACATCCGAAAAAAACCATCATCCTCTTAGAGCAGCATGATACCTTCGGCCAGGAGACATCCAGCCGTAACAGCGAGGTTATCCACGCCGGCATCTATTATCCAACGGGTAGCCTGAAAACCCGGTTATGCGTTGAAGGAAAAGACCTCTTGTATGACTTCTGCAGCCAGTGGAAAATCCCCCATCAAAAAATTGGGAAGCTGATCATCGCCCGAAATCTATTGGAAATACCTGTGCTGCATGAATTGATAAAACAGGGATTACAAAACGGGGTTGAGGACCTGACATTTTTGGAAAAAACCCGGGTCCGTCAAATAGAACCCCATATTTATGCCGAAGCGGCGATCCTTTCACCGTCTACGGGAATTATCCATTCACACCGGCTTTTATCTCGTCTGGACTTTCTGGCCCGTCAAAGCGGCGTTCTAATGGGATACCGGCATCGGGTCACCGAACTTGAACCTTTGGATGACGGATACCAGGTGCATTTTATCGATGCCGAAAACCGGCCCGATACCATTGCGTGTCAGTGGTTGATCAACGCTGCCGGGCTTTATGCCGACCGCATCGCTGCCATGCAGGGTATTGATATTGACCAGGTGGGCTACCGAATAACGCCCTGCAAGGGCGAATACTTCAGTATCGACTCTGCCAAGTCAAGCCTGGTCACCCGACTTGTATATCCTCCGCCTCTGGAGGAATTAAAAGGCCTGGGCGTGCACCTGACGCGTTCCCTGGACGGTCGGGCCCGGCTGGGCCCCAATGCATTTTTCGTTGATGAAATCGATTACAGGGTTGATCCGGAGCATGCCCGGGAGTTCTATGAAACCGCCTGTACATTCCTGCCCTTCCTGGAATACTCCGACCTGCAGCCGGAAATGGCCGGAATCCGCCCCAAGCTGCAGGGTTCTGAACACGGTTTTAAAGATTTTGTTATCCGTCATGAAGCAGATCGCGGCCTGGAAGGTGTAATTAACCTTCTGGGCATTGAATCGCCGGGCCTGACCTGCTGCCTGAGCATTTCCCGGGAAATAGGTCAGATGATTTATTAGCGCACCCGAATGCATTAAGTGTCAAAACAGCAATACAAAACACCTTACAAAACACAGATAAATGCGTATTCTTTTTGGCTTTTATTCCGTAAGTATAAAACGAAACGTTCAAGGAAAAATATGAAGAGCACCATTAGATGATTCAAAACACCATGCGCGGAGGGATACATTTTGAACGTTACGTTAAGCCAAAAGGAAAGAACGCTTTTAGAGGATCAAAAGGCCCATGAAGAGGTCTGTGTAGCCAAGTACAAAACATACGCCCAGCAGGCCCAGGATCCCCAGTTGAAAAATCTCTTTACGTCTTACGCAGAAAAAGAGCAGCAGCACCTGAACACCATCAACCAGCTCCTTTCGGGTCAAGTCCCGCAGCTTCAGGGACAGCAGCAGAACCAGGGGGTTCCCGGGCAAAACATTCAAGGCACGTACAACGCCCACGACGCAGGACTTTGCAGCGATATGTTGATGACAGAAAAATATGTTTCAGGCACCTACAATACCGCTATTTTTGAATGCCAGGACAACAACGTCCGCCAGGTCTTAAACCATATCCAAAAAGAAGAACAGGAGCACGGTGAGGGCATCTTCAATTACATGAAAAATAGCGGAATGTATAACCCGTCGTAAGACCGAGGCATGAGGAAGCACGGGGACGAAGCACGGGGACGGTTCTCTTGCTTCCTTCCTTTTCTTGCCTTTTTCCAAGAAAGCAGCACAGGACAGCCCCCTTAACCCCTTAACCCTTGTTTTATTATCTTCTTTTCTTGCATCCATCCATCACTCCTTCTTTCTTCCCGAGCTTTCCTACAAGCCCGTGCATCCCTACAAGTTCCCGGTGACCGAGGTAGCCTGGGGGAAATTGACGACGATCTCTGTTTTGGTTGTCTTCCATCCTACTGCGGCTAAAAACCGTATAATTGGGCAGGTTCAGCTGTGAGCGAATTCTTTTGTTTTGCATCGGTTTTATGCTATAATATTCCGTAATCACCCCTGATTACGTGGGATTACATAGGACTGACAGTTTAATGTGTGAAGGAGTTGTATATCGTGTCGGAGAGTTTTAGCTTTGACGTCATTGTTATCGGTGCAGGCCACGCCGGATGTGAGGCTGCCATGGCTTCCGCCCGAATGGGCTGTAAAACTCTTTTAATTACAACCAATCTGGATCACCCGGCTTTAATGGCCTGCAATCCATCCCTGGGAGGCCCGGGAAAGGGACACCTGATTAAGGAAATTGATGCCCTGGGTGGAGTCATGGGGATTAACGGAGACGGCCATGTTCTGCAGA